>JAAHHL010000848.1 GCA_010672185.1 Caldora sp. SIO3E6
TCTCGGAGCTAAGTTGATTATGCTCGGAGCTAAGGTGACTATGCTCGGAGCTAAGTTGATTATGCTCGGAGCTAAGGTGACTATGCTCGGAGTTAAGTTCAACTAAGTTGGCTTCTGCATGGGGTGGTTCGCCTGGAAAAAAGTAGTAAGTCCCACGAGTAGCACCATCAGATTCCAAAAAACCTTGCTTCACTAAACCCGATAGTGTTTTGGTTATGTCATGTGGATGAGCGAGAGTTATGCACTTGAGCCGATCATTAGTCACTTTTCCTTCAATACCTGGATTACGAAATCCAAACAAGTCTGGACGCTTTACAACTAAGACTGAAACTCGCCCGGTGTAATCTGCATGGATCAGAGAGTTGACCAGTGCCTCACGTAATGCTTCATGAACAGGTGTTTGATCAATCCTTTTAGTATCTTGTAGCTTGAAAGGAACTTTGAGGTCTGCAAGTAATTTTTGAATGACTTTGCGATAAGCTTTAAGAGTGTTTTCATCTATATCATTAAAATCAAAGTATTCTAGGAGCTCTGCATCTCGTGCATCCTCAACTTGCTCTGCCATCATTCGCCTGACAGTTTCTTCATCACAACGGTAATCTCCTTCATAGTTCCTTCTATAAGTACCGTTTGAGGGGTTAGTTCCTACATAAACTGGTCTATATCTCCTTGGTGCTCGCGGTACTTGGATTCTAATAACTGAAGTATTATTGTGTTCAATCACATCTACCATCTTGTCATTGAGGAGATTGATGCTAACTTGCTGGCGATTATTTAATCCATCCCAGAGAGACTTCAGAACTTTAGGTGGATTACTAATTCCCTTTATTGTAAATTTCCCTTTTGGTTTTTCTTGAACACCTAAAAAAATAAATCCCCCGTAAGTATTAGCCATTGCTGAATAGGTCTCAAAAAAGCTTTGTGGAAGTTCTCCTTGACCATCACGTCCGGAAGCTTTTTTGGCTTCGATATCGTAATCTTCAGTAAACCTTTCAATATCAGGTATTAGTGAGTTCATTGCACCCAGTATAAGTTAAAAAAAGCTCCTATTATTGAATGATAATCTACTTCAGATACGAAAAATGGAGAATAGGGGACTTGAACCCCTGACCTCTGCGGTGCGATCGCAGCGCTCTACCAACTGAGCTAATTCCCCGACTATACCTGTATTATTGTAGCACTTGGACTCATAAACTGACGCGGGGACGCGGGGACTAGGAATAAATAGGTTAAATATGTATTAGCTTACCATCACAGTCAGTCTCTACAGCGTCAAGATTCCAGCTAAACTCAACACCAAACCCGGCATAATCTCCTCCCCAGAAATCTCCGTTGGATTGCTTAAAGATTCCACCGGTTGATTAGCTCGATATACTTCCACTGTCCTTGTCTTTGGATCAATCAACCAGCCTAACTGTAACCCATTATCAAGATACTCCTGCATTTTCAGCCGCAAATCCTCAATATCATCCGAGGCTGACTTCAACTCCACGACAAAATCAGGGCAAAGTGGTATCCATTTTTGGCGTTGCTCAGGTGTCAAAGCCTCCCAACGAGTTTGACTTACCCAAGCTGCATCAGGCGATCGAATTGCACCATTGGGTAAACGAAACCCCGTAGAGGAGTCGTAAAGATGACCTAAGCGAACTTGGCGATTCCATAACCAAAGTTGCCCATTTAGTTCAGCATTGCGTTCACCAGTATCACCACCGGTTAGAGACATAACAACAAGACTTCTCTTAGCAGTGCGCTCAAATTTAAGGTCACGGTTTTTGTGACAAATTTGCTCAAACTGAGCGTCGGTTAGTTCAAGTAGTGGTTGGAGATTGACGGTGACAGACACAGGTTTAGTCTCCTTTTCCAGGAATTATATCAATAATAAAGTCCTTTTTTCCTTTGTGCTCTTTGTGCCTTTGTGGTTTTTCCTAAATTACTACGCGATCGCCTTTGCCTTTTAAAGATTACGCTGAAATTCCTCCAGCAAATCCATCAGGTTCATCTGACATTGCGCCGGTAACAAATCAGCTAGGGGAATTTCCCGCTTACCACCGATTTTGACTGGTATATTTTGGAGAATTTGTAATACCTGGCTTTCTTCCAGAGAATTACCAGTCAACAAAGGATAGATTTGTTCTGCCAAAGTAGTATGTAGATGAGCTTCTCTTAAGTAGAGACGCCACTTAGCGACATCAATGTAAATATTTTCGCCAATTTCAGCAGCAAGGTCTTCAATTACTTGTGTCGTGTTTGCCATGATGGTTATAGGTGTTAGGCGTTAGGTTTTAGGTATAATTACTTTTTGATATCCTTGTTATCAATCACCTTGTCCTTGACTGAATCTGAAGTCTGAAGGCAGTTTTTAGGATCTATGTTGTGAGATACATCTTCAATTCTCAATTCTCAATTTTCAATTACCCTTGAGAGGATTCTTCTGAAGTATTTTTTCTAGGTAGGGGAGAATAATTGGCGATCGCATACACATAAAGCCAGTGTGCCAACAAAATTCCTCCCCAGACACCGCTTACCCAATATACCCAATGCCAATCGGCATATTCTATAATTCGGACAAACCACATACCAGAGTTGAAAGCAGCAAAAACAAAAAGATGGACAATGAAGTTCATCCGGTCTTCAGCTCGACGATATTCTGGATCGCGCCTATCTGGTTTACGAGGCCAACTACGAAGCATAGGTAAGTATTATCTGGTCAGTGGTCAGTTGTTAACAATGGCAACTAACCTCATTTTAACCCCAATATCGTTGGTATAACAAGCGTTTTACCTGGGTAGGAGGGGCTAAAGGGGTGGCATTGATTATGCTGGATGTTAGGCTGTGAGGTGCAACTGTTAAGCAATAATCTAGTTAGATAGAAATAGGGATGCTCGTATTAAAACGTCAGTTATTCGCCTTCTTTGGCGCTGGTTTCCTCAGTGCGTTCCTCGCTTCTCCCTTAAAAGTCCTCGGCACCAGCCTGCCAACTCAACTAGTATCCACCACTACCACAACGTCTCAAGTTAATATTGTTCAGGCTATCATTTTAGGCTTGGTGCAGGGATTAACCGAATTTCTGCCTATTAGCAGTACTGCTCATTTAAAAGTAGTACCAGTGGCTCTGGGTTGGGGAGATCCAGGAGTTGCCTTTACCGCTGTTATTCAGCTGGGCAGTATTGCGGCGGTGCTGTGGTATTTTTGGGGAGATTTAACTAATGTTACCACAGGAGCCTTTAAAGCAATTCGGACCTCTGATTACCAGTCCCAAGAATTCCGTATAGCAGTGGGAATTATTTTAGGAACTATACCTATTGTCTTCTTTGGACTATTGATTAAAGCCTTTATTCCCGATTTTGATAATTCTCCCATTAGAAGTACCGCAGCGATCGCTTGCACTTCGATTGTTATGGGGTTATTACTCGGACTTGCAGAAAAAATCGGCAACCGCAAGCGCAGTTTTGAAGATTTGGATCGTCAAGATGGGATACTAATGGGATTAGCTCAGGCAATTGCTCTGATGCCTGGTGCTTCCCGTTCCGGTTCAACCATCACCGCTGGTTTGTTCATGGGTTTGGAAAGAGCCACTGCTGCTCGATTTTCTTTTTTGCTGGGTGTCCCTGCTATTACCTTAGCTGGCTTGGTAGAGTTAGTCGGTTTGTTAACTGATGGTTTAGGGGATGCTGGATTAGTACCCCTGATTGCCGGAGTAATTTCTTCAGCAGTGTTTTCCTATTTAGCGATCGCTTGGCTAATTGACTACCTCAAAAATCGCAACACCTGGGTCTTTGTTTGGTATCGTATCGCTTTTGGGGTGGTAATTTTAGTTGCAATCTCCATGAATTTGCTCCCGAATGGGTAGTTATTGGTTGTTTGTTGTTTGTTAA
>JAAHHL010000849.1 GCA_010672185.1 Caldora sp. SIO3E6
TGTCACCACCCATCAGCAAAGCACAACAAGAGAATTCCCATCAGCATCCAAGAATTGTGCAGCGTCCTCAGGCAATCGCTTATAGCCAGCTAGCAGGTCACTGAGACGTTCTGGTTTACTCAAGATGACTTCTATAGCCCTAATACGGTCGCGAGGTCTTAGAGCCTCATTACGGGCTATACCCATGAGAATCTCAATGCACTCGAAACTGTGGCGACTCGCTTCGAGCATTGCGTCTTTGTACGTTGCGGTAACCTCGATGTGAGCCTCATCAAGACCTTGCTGTACTTCATCTAGTCGCTGGCTAAATTCCTCATCTTTGAGCCATTTAGCAATGATGGGATGGCTTACCCCACATACTCGACTAGCCTCACGCTGACTGCCACCACGGGCTAAGACTTGAATGGCTCGATGTTGTTTGTCTGTGAGCATTTGCAACTATTGTTCGTTATTGCCAATGTTACCAATTTGGTGGGTTTGGTGATGTCTCGGATGGGGTATAGGGTTTTGTATGTACAATGTAAAAAGCTATGGTGCTAATCGGACGCAAAAATCGCTAACTATGGGGTATAGGGTTTTGCGTCCGATTAGCACTCAAACCCCTATGGTTGAGGGAAACAAAATGTGCCAAAATCCCCAAAAAATCGAAAAATCAGATTTTTTGGCACATTTTTTGCCTACCCCTTGAGACAAATATACCCGACAAAATAACGAAGTATCACCGTACAAAAACCTCTCATATATAACTCAATATTACAAATAATTGACAATACATACAAGATGTGTATAGACGTAAGTTAACTTATGGTTCCGACAATCCGTTTTTTCTTTTTCTGGAACTTTTTACAGTTTTCACGTCTATTGATTATATTAATCAGTGCGAATACAGAGACATTATGAGATATACAAAAAGTAAACTATTATCTTACATTGGTCTAAGTTTATTTGTTCAATTTTTCTTAATTGATTTTGTGAAGGCTCATGATTTTCCCAAATTAAATGAAGCAATTCCCAATTATCGTGTTGCTCAATTAGCACCGGTTTTTGATTTTGATAGAGATGGTTGTTTACCAGGTACTGGGATTAGCAGAAATGGTAGAAGAAATGGTGGGTTGAAACCTACTGGAAGTATAACTGGAAAATGTCGCTCCTCTAAGTTTCTGGATACTTCCAATACATTTCATCGTTCTTATTGTATGTCTCAAAACGGTTCACAATATTGCGGTCATTTTTATGCTTTATATTTTGAAAAAGACCAAACTATGGCAGGTGCTGTTGATTCACTAATTAGTGGACATAGGCATGATTGGGAATTAGCAGCTGTTTGGACAAAGGACAATGTAATTACACATGGTAGCGTTAGTGCGCATGGTAAACCTATACTACGAAAGGCTTCAGATATATCTTTTGAAAATGGTCATATGAAAGTTGTTTATCATAAACATAATGTACGTACTCATGTTTTTCGTTTTGCCTCAAGAAATGAAAGGGCTGAAAATCCTTATCGTAGATTTGTTACACCTACTATCGTTAGTTGGTATTCCATAGTGGGAGATGGTATTAATAATTATGAGATGAGAAGGAGATTAAACTCTTTCAATTATGGTGATGCTAATCTACAAATAGTTGATAGAAATTTTGTTAATAAGTTAAATCAATTTAAACCTTCCGAATATCCAAGGTTTGTCTTACGTCCATTAAGGATAATATAAGAATAAAATTGTCAGTGCCTTGCAAGCGCGTTGGAAGGAAGCCATCAAAGAGTTGCTAGATAATCCCTATCTGAATGTAGCCATAGCGACTCTAGAGGGTTGGCAATCAGCGGGTAAGTGAAGTAATTGGATTCTTACCGAATCAAAGGATAAACATCCTCCCTGATTAAGTCTGTAGAAGTTTTCCCCTCAGCTTTGTGACACCGGTTATGATACTGGTTGTCAATCCCGTGCTTAATGTTGTGGTCACTAACCAACAGTGGGTGACCCTCAATAAAGTCCTTCACAGCCTGATTATTAACACCAGCTAAGTCGCGTACAGCTCGGATGTTGATTGACCACTTACGCTCTTGATTACTTTCAGCAGGGAATTGGTCATTCCAAGTCATTATTGCTTCAATGGCACGTCTCACCCGCTCGGATGTAGCACCAGTCCCCTTGACTGGAGTCTTGTACTCACCCTCACCAAACAGTTCAGCCTTACTCACTGAAGCCCAGTCCCGTGATGGTGGTTTGGGGGTTTGCTTCCTTTCAGACTTGGGTGGTTGCATTTCTGATGTGGTGGATACTTCTGATGTAGTGGATACTTCTGGTGTGGTAGCCACTTCGGTAGTCTGTGGATTTTGAAGTAGCTGTAACAACTGATTGAATTTCTCATCAGTTTGCTGTTGGTAAGCTTCAAACTTCTGCTCTAGTTGTTTGATAGTCGCATCATTCATCGGTTCAGTCTCCTGTTGTTTTTGTTCAGTGGGTTGTGATTGACTTGATAAAGCAATACGTGCTAGCTCGAACACTTTGTGCATTGTTTCAGCTTGGTTTGACATCCCCCACAGTTCCTCCCATTCATCTAGCTGCTTTCTATCCTCTGGAAGTAAGCGTGTTCGAGCTAGCTGGTTTGAAGGTACTGTTGTTTTTGGGGGTTGAAAGAATGGAACCTCACCTTTGATGTGATAACCCATGTATCCCAGCGTGGTGACTAAGTGCTGTAATTCACGGTCAATTTTCTTCAGACGGTTTTGGTCATCAGGGTCAACATCAATAAAGTGACCAGCTAACTTAGAGGCAAACAGCATTTGACGTGCTGGTGACCCAGAACAATCTCTTTTGGTAGCGATCGCTAAATAAGCTGACTTAAGAGCAGTATTGTTGATGTCAGCTTCCTCATCCTCCAGACGGTCTTCAACGAAGTTACGTGGTGGTAGAATTTCCTCAAAGGAAGTCTTGACCACGCGATTAAGCCGTTTGTTGGAGAGCTTGTCAATAATCCGGTTCTGCTTGGGAATATCCCCAGACGCTTCTTTTCTAGCTGTCTTGAGAATGGTTTTGAGGTCTGGATTAGCTCGAAATTTTTTGAATGCTTTCAAAAAGTCTTCAACCGGTACAAGCAAGGAAATTGGGAAAACAGGCTTCTCGCCTCGCTTTTTACCCTGACCCTCGAATTGAACCTGATATTCTTCACCCTCAACAGGAGTGAACTTAGCACGCGCAACAATCTCATGAGGTCGTCTGCCAGATACAGCTATTAAACCAGCACCCATCTCCCAAGGGTTAGGACTTTGTAGGAGCTTATAGCCAGTCTCAATCTGATGTGTAGGGTCTACTTCGATATTCTGCTGTAATCTGTTGTAGACGCGATTAGAAGCATTACGCTCATCCCATTCTTGCGCATTCAAACCACAGTAACGAAAAAAGTAGTGTTTAAGTACTTTGGAGCCATCCCGTTTAGTCTCTTGGTAAGCGTTTTCACCATCAACCAAAGTAATTTGACGGATTAATTTGTAGTACCCAGCCTGACTCATCTTAGTTCCGATGGATTTAGCGCTGTAGCGACCTCTGAGATATTCGTTCTCAGCGCTGGCAATAGAAGCGATATCCTCCTCTCCCATCAAACCATCCAGAGCGTTATAGATACATGATGCTCTAGTTTCCAAGTCACTGAAGGAGCTAACTGACTCGTAAATTAAGAGTGCTTGTTCAAGTGTCTTAGTCATTACCGGTTATCTCTTTTATATCACCGGTTACAATATAACGTTACCGGTAATGAAGTGTCAAGTATTTTAGATAACCGGTAATGAAATGATAGTTTGAGACTAATACTCAGGATATGTGTCATGAAGATAGACCGCCACGGGAAGGCTAAAATTTTGTCTCAACAAGAGA
>JAAHHL010000085.1 GCA_010672185.1 Caldora sp. SIO3E6
ACTAGAACATGAAGTTCCGAAAGGATTGTTGGCAAGTTTTGTCGAAGCAATAGCAGATGAACTGGAAATTGAAGTCATGAAAGCCGGAGCGCTGAAGCTAGAGCGGGAAGATTTAACCAATGCAGTCATGGTGAGAGTAATTTCTCCTTCTGGTAAACGGGAGACAATGTCGTTGAGTAGCTTAGCAGGAATGGCAATTTTGCCACCTGTTTCTACCACAGCATTAAAACTAGTCTGAATACCCAAACTCAAATCAAAAGCTGTCAGTTGTACCCTTTGAAGTTCTGAATCTGCTGCCAATAAGACATTGCCAAGCACAGGATGGGTAGGGCGAGAGGGAATCGCTCGACTTACCAATGAGAGGTTGGTATTCAGTTCACTTTGGGTGCAAACCAGTTTCATAATATTGTCATTTGTCATTTGTTGTTTGTTGTTTGTTGTTTGTTGTTTGTCATTTGTTGTATTCCCTCGCTTGGCTCACCATGCTGAACTTCTTTCTGCTTCGCTTCTAGCGCACTATGTTACGCAAACAGAATTGGGAATGGGGGAAGAAGATTTTTCATCCTTCTTTCGTAGCAAGCACTGTGCCTAGCATGTCATTTTAACTCTGCTTCGACAGTTCGACAGAATGTGACCTAAAATACTTAGGGCTGTGGAAATTGTGGAAAAAGTTGTAGCAACTTCTGAAAAACAACTGTTTAAGAGGTTTTAAGCTTGTGGAAAAGTATTACTCATAAGAGTATAAGTCCTTAATTATACCTACCACCTAACACCTACCACCTACTACCTACCACCTACCACCTAACACCTACCACCTAACACCTAACACCTACCACCTACCACCTACCACCTACCACCTAACACCTACTGCTAGTATTAATGCGATCGCTTAGCTGACGAAGTTTCTGAGCTAGTGCTGTATCAGTTTTCTGTAACTGGGTAATCTTATCGCAACTGTACATCACTGTGGTGTGGTCTTTACCTCCAAATTCCTCACCAATTCGAGGTAAGCTCAAGTCTGTATGCTGCCGCATCAAGTACATGCTAATTTGTCGAGATAAACTAATTTCGCGGCGTCGAGAACTCCCTTTGATATCTTCTACCGAGACGTTGAATACCTCTGCCACTGAAGCCAAAATCACCTCAGGCAAAGCCTTAACTGGTTGTTTTGGTGGGTTCAAAATTGGAGCAATGTTCTCGACTTTCATCGGCAAACCCGAAATTGAGATATGGGCTACCGCTCTAATTAAAGCTCCCTCTAGTTCCCGAATGTTGGAAGTGTAGTTGCTAGCAATATATTCAATGACATCTCGCGGCAAACGGATATTTTTGTCCTCTGCCTTTTTTTGCAAAATTGCCATCCGCGTTTCTAAATCCGGTGGCTGGATATCTGCAATCAAACCCATAGAAAAGCGAGAGCAAAGACGTTCCTGCAAACGAGTCATCTGATTCGGAGGACGATCTGATGCCAAGACAACTTGTTTACCTGCCTCATGTAAGGTGTTGAAAGTGTGGAAAAACTCTTCCTGGGTATATTCCTTACCTTCGATAAACTGAATATCATCAACTAAAATTACATCTGCTGCTCGGTAATGCTCACGGAAACTCTCCATACTATCCTGACGAATTGCCGCAATCAGATCGTTGGTAAACTGCTCTGTAGAAACATAAAAAATTTGGGAGTCAGAACAAATATCTAGGCGGTAATGAGCAATTGCCTGCATCAAGTGAGTTTTGCCTAAACCAACACCACCACAAAGAAACAGGGGATTAAACTCCCTTCCTGGAGACTCGGCTACTGCCAGAGAGGCAGCGTGAGCCATGCGGTTATTGGAGCCAACGACAAAGCTGGAGAAAACATATTTAGAATTGAGCTCTGTTGGTCTAGGCTGATTATTAGCTGTAGTATCAGAATTACTAGTGACTACAGGAAGAGACCAAGACATATCTAAATCACCATCAGTCTCACTGTCATCTGCGGTGGTAGCTGTGAGCTGGATTTCCACTGCCTGACCCAAAATTTCTTCGACTACTTCGGTTATGGTGGTAATGTAGTACTTTTGCAGCCAATTTCTGGCAAAAGGGTTAGGAGTACGAATCACCAAGCAATTATTTTCCAGTTCTTGGGCACTGGTACTTTTAATCCAAGTTTCAAAAGTAGGTCTACTTAGTTGTAGCTGTAAACGCTCTAGTACCTGGTCCCAAAATTGTTTGAGGTAAGTTTCCACAAGCTTTCCTTTACCGTATCTTTACCTTTAATCCATCATGAAGGAATCACTAGAAATTGCTCAGTTAGGCAACCCAATTTTGCGTCAGCAAGCCCAATTAGTAGATAACTTATCAGATCAACACCTCCAACGGCTGATTGACGAACTTATTACTACTGTGGTATCACAAAACGGCGTTGGTATTGCCGCACCTCAAGTATCTCAATCCTATCGCTTGTTTATCGTAGCGTCTCGTCCCAATCTCCGGTATCCCCACGCACCAGTGATGGAACCAACGGTGATGCTTAATCCTAGAATCATTGCTCACTCTCAGGAGATGGTGAAGGATTGGGAAGGTTGCTTAAGTATTCCAGGTATTCGAGGTTTAGTTCCCAGATATCGGTCTGTAGAGGTGGAGTATACTGGTCGGGATGGACAACTACAACAGCAAGAATTGACTGATTTTGTTGCCCGAATTTTTCAACATGAATATGATCATCTCAATGGTATCGTCTTTTTAGACCGGGTTGAAAGTACCCAAGAGATGATTACGGAACAAGAGTACCTAAAAAGGGTGTGAACGGGGTGAACGAAAAAAGGAGTGGGTAAACGAGTCTAGCAGATGCGGGGACGCGGAGAATAGAAATCCCACGCAATTTCTTTCACCCGTGTGAGTGAACAAAAGCGATCGCGCAGCTAGGTTTGATATTTTTTATTGTTAATGTAATCATCAACAAAATTTCTCATAAACTGTGACGGAGAAGTTCCTCCTTGACATAATCAATCCTTTTCCGAATATTCTTAGGTTTGTGGGTATCATAACGAACTATGGGAATATAGAAAGCATTTGTTTGATTATCCTTATCTGAAGAGTTCCATAAATCTTGAACAACCAAATTGGGCTTTTGTTGGAGAACCAGATGAGAACTAACGGAAATAGCCTCGAAGTAAGTGCGTGAAGTAGCACTAGAATGATGGTGTTTCTTGAATCCACTGGGGAAGGTATTGCTCACAAAATGCAACATTTCTTCAAGGTCATGTAATTTTTGCTTACGTTCTTCAGATGAGAAATTGTTGTTTTTACACATAACATATTCATCTAAAAACCTTTTCATACTTATTCGCTCAAGATCAACAATATTTTGATTATCAGTCAAGCAGAACCCGGGGTAAGTTTCTGCAAGAGCAAAAAATCTTAATACAAGTTCAGCTTCTTCAGATCTATTCTGAAAATATTTGAAAATTGGACAAAGCTCAACGAAAATATTATTCTTAGCACATTCAAAAACAAAATCAATAAACTCACCTCTGTATATACCTTTCCTGGTTTCCATCGGCTTCAGATCAACGCTGCTAGTATTGATACGATCAAACATATCAGCTCTCACTCCTTCATCAGCTTTGTCTGAAAGAACAATCATTCTGAGGGGAGTGTTTTTGAATTTTCTCTGACGTGATGGTGCAAAATGTTTAAAACAAAAACCATTGAGAGAATCCAAGGTTCTCAAGTTAGTCAATCGCAACTGATTTGTTAGAAAAGCGGCTAAAGTTCTAACTCGTTGAGAACCATCAACAATTTCCAGTTTCCCAGTTTCCTTAATCTCTGCAACAAATATCAGAGGAATAGGTAAGCCCAGAATAATGGATTCAATTAATCTAGATTGACGGTCAATATCCCAAACAAATTCTCTTTGATACTCAGGTACATAAATTTCACTGAGGTCATCATCATCTTTTTCTAAATATTTGTTAATAATGATTTCTATTGTGAATTCCCTAGTATCATAGTCAATTTCCTGTCTTCTGTCCTCAATTTGATTTTCTGCTACACTGATTCTGTCTTTCTTAACTGTCTGAATCATAATTCTATATAAATTGGTTAAAATGTTACCTATCACCTAACATTGAGGTGATTTCTTCAGAAGAAATGTACATATTGTAGCTATTGTAGGGTGTGTTAGCGCAGCGTAACGCACCATATCGCGGGTACAATCATTATACCTATTGTATAAATCCCGGAAGGGCGTAGCATTGTCGGAACAAAATTTTGATTTTATGGGCAATATGCTAGCGCCAATGCTACGCCCCTACAGTTAATTCTCGACTTTTGCAAGAGGTCTATTTGAAAAATCGCCCTGATTAACTACCCTTTCACCAATGCGAGCAAGTCAAACAGCACGTTTTACCAGTGCTTCTTTAATTGCAGATGGTAGCTGCCGCAGGATTTTACCTTTTTCACGGTCAATAGCAACTAAAGTAACACGACCAGTCAAGTAGAGTTCTTCTCCATCCACAGATTGAATCCGATAATCCCAATTAATGCGAACACCTGCTATTTCCGTCATACGAGTTTTAACCACTACTGCCATGCCCATCTGAACTGAGCGGTGATAGCGTAGGGAAAGTTCCACAACAGGTAACTCACAACCTAAAGCAACTAACTCAGCATAATCAATACCAATTGATCGCAAATATTCTAACCGTGCTTCTTCGAGCCAAGCAAGATACCTGCCATGCCAGACAATGCCTGAGTAGTCAGAGTGGTAAGGGTATGCTCGCACAGGATATTCAAACCAGTTTTCGGTAGTAGCTGTGAGAGAATAGTTTTGGATCTCACCGCTGGGTGGTAATTGGGCTGAGGCTGTTGGTTCTTCTGACATAGAGCAATTAATCCTCTAGGAAAACTATAGAAGAGAGTCCATCGGAATTAACAAATTACGTCTAATGTACATTAAATTAAATTTATATATCGTAGGGGCGGGTTTAGGGATAGTCTAGGCCATTTTCCCCAAATATTTCTTTTCATACCCGCCCAACGTCATCCCAGGTATAGAAGAGGTTTTCGGCTACGTCAATAATAACTTCTGCCTCAATCCTGCTTACTGGACTCATCTTCTACTGGTACTTTGGGCACAATGTTAGGACGCTCTGCATTTTCCCAGCCTGGGGGACGCTTGGAGTTGTACCAAGCAATGGAGCCAATAGTGACAGCTGCCACAAAACCCACTACATATACCAGAGTAAAAGCAATAGGAAAATTACCTAATTCCATCAATAAATACACAGTTGATCAACTCCTGAGTTTATTAGTGGATATCCTACCAAAACTTGGAACATTTCAGGGTTCGGGGTTCATCGCTCAGAAGGATGAACATTCCCAATTCCCAATTCCCAATTCCCAATTCCCCGTTATCCATATGGGAGAATCAGAGGTACAATAAGACAGTTGTATCCTGCGACACTAAAGTTGATCGAGCGCTACACCCTGCCCGAGATGGGCGCATTGTGGACAGATGCCTACAAGCTTAAAACCTGGCTTCAGGTGGAAATTGCTGTTTGTGAGGCACAAGCTGAGCTGGGCAAGATTCCAGCTGAGGCAGTAGAAGAAATAAAAGCTAAGGCTAATTTTGACCCTCAACGAGTACTAGAGATTGAGGCAGAAGTTCGCCATGATATGATTGCCTTTCTCACTAATGTCAATGAGTATGTGGGAGATGCTGGTCGTTACATCCATTTGGGATTAACTAGTAGTGATGTTTTGGATACTGCCCTGGCACTGCAACTAGTTGCCAGTTTGAACCTGATCCTGGAGCATCTAGAACGCCTGAGTCAAGCTATTCGCTACCAAGCTCAACAGCATCGCGATACAGTAATGATTGGTCGTTCTCACGGGATTCATGCTGAACCGATTACTTTTGGTTTTAAGCTAGCTGGTTGGTTAGCTGAAGTGTGTCGCAATCGCGATCGCTTGGTGAGTTTGCGGGAAGAAATTTCTGTTGGGAAAATCTCAGGTGCAGTGGGAACCTATGCCAATATTAACCCACAGGTGGAAGCGATCGCTTGCCAGAAATTGGGACTAAAACCTGATACAGCTTCGACACAGGTTATCTCTCGAGATCGTCATGCTAACTATGTACAGCAGTTAGCACTATTAGGGGCGACAATTGAACGGTTTGCTGTAGAAATTCGCAACCTGCAAAGAACTGATGTTCTAGAAGTTGAGGAATTTTTTGCCAAAAAACAGAAAGGCTCCTCCGCTATGCCTCACAAACGTAACCCAATTCGTTCAGAGAGGCTCACAGGAGTAGCCAGGATTGTGCGGGGTAATGCCGTTGCCGCTTTAGAAAATGTGGCTCTTTGGCACGAGAGGGATATTTCCCACTCTTCTGTGGAAAGAGTTATTCTGCCAGATACTTGCATCTTGACTCACTTTATGTTGGTGGAAATTACTGAGTTAGTAAAACACTTACTGGTTTACCCAGAAAACATGAAGCGGAATATGAATCTCTACGGGGGTGTAATTTTTAGCCAAAGAGTATTGTTAGCTTTGGTGGAAAAAGGGATGAACCGGGAAGATGCTTATCAACTGGTTCAATCTTGCGCTCACCAAGCATGGAATCAAGTAGACGGAAACTTCCACGCTCTAATTTCCCAAGACTCTCAGGTGACTAGTAAACTGACACCAAAAGAGATTGAGGATTGTTTTGAGCCACAGCTTCATTTGCAGCATTTGAACGAAGTTTACCAAAGGTTGGGAATTTAATTTGCAAAAGGAGTACTCCTTCACAAGAAGGCTTCACCAACAGGAGTGATGATTGCTCAATTGACCACGATTGGTATAATTGAATCGTCGAATACCGGATAAAATTTCTCAATTCCCAATTCCCAATTCCCAATTCCCAATTCCCCATTCCCCATTCCCCATTCTCAATTCTCAATTCCCCATTCTCAAGCTAGGATGTCTATTCCAAATGAACTTCTTGTGGGCATTGATTGGCTTGCTGTTAACAATCGGTGGCACTTTTCTTGAAGCATTTATCACTAATCCACCCTGGGATTGGTTAGCTCAAGGTATCCAAATTGTATCTCTAGGTGTTACTTGTCAAATTGGGGCTGTACTACTTGCTGGTTGTTTAGGCGGCAAAAACGCCGGTGCTCTTTCTCAAATTGCTTATGTTGTTTTGGGCTTATTAGGCTACAACTTTCGGATTTTTACTGAAGGTGGTGGCATTGAATATGTCAAACAGCTGAGTTTTGGCTATATACTGGGCTTTATTGTTGGTGCCTGGATTTGTGGTTTGTTATCTTTTCGGGTACCTCTGCGGGTCGAGTCTTTAGCCTTTAGCTGTCTTTGCGGATTGCTAACTATCCACCTGTGCGGTTTGAGTTATTTGGTGATTTTTCACTCTATCTTCAATAGTGGAAGCCTAGAAGATGTATCCTTGTTAGAGGCAATTATGAAATATTCAATTGCCCCCATCCCAGGACAGTTGGTAGTTGTTTGTGCTGTCACTGTTTTAGCCTTTACCCTACGGCAGCTAATGTTTTATTAGTTGTTTGTCATTTGTCATTTGTCATTTGTCATTTGTTGTTTGTTGTTTGTTGTTTGAAACTATTTACATTGTTTCCTTCCCTCAACTTCCTCAGCTCCCTCAGCTCCCTCAGCTCCCTCAGCTCCCTCTACTCCCTGCTCCTTTGACTTCAGATGAAAAACCGCATTTTTTGGGTTGTTGCTGTTGCCAGCCTTGTTATAGATCAACTCACCAAATATTGGGTAGTGCAGAACTTTGAACTGAAAGAGACTCTACCCATATTGCCAGGAATCTTTAGCTTGACTTATGTGACTAATACTGGTGCAGCCTTTAGCCTCTTTCAAGGAGTAGGTTGGCTACGCTGGCTGTCGTTAATTGTTAGTATTAGCTTAATGGCTTTTGCTTGGTTTGGACCTTTGCTCAAAAGTTTGGAGCAACTAGGCTTAGGTTTTATTTTGGGGGGAGCCTTAGGTAACGGTATTGACCGTTTCTTCAATAATTGTATCGTTGATGGTCAGGCTTTAACTTGCGTAGTTGATTTCTTACATTTTCGCTTAATTCAATTCCCTGTATTTAACTTTGCCGACGTATTTATTAATTTGGGTATTATCTGTTTACTGATTACTAGTTTTCGCGAGCCACCGCCAGCTTCAGGGAAGAAAGAGTCTTAGGTGTAACAGCTATCAGCTATCAGCTATCAGCATTCAGCTATCAGCTGTCAGCTGTCAGCGTTCAGCTATCAGCCAAAAAGCTGTCAAGTAGGGCTTGCTGAATAAGTGTATAAGCCTTACATGACAAAGCTTTCAGACGTCGATAAGCAAAGTCTTGTGCCGTGGAAATGTATCAAATGGGCTCAAAAAGCTGGCATTGTTGTGGAAAATCCCTGGGTAATCTTCAAGCTGATAGCTGAATGCTGATAGCTGAATGCTAAAAAGCTGTCAAGTAGGGCTCATTGTTGTGGAAAATCCCTGGGTAATCTTCAAGCTGATAGCTGATAGCTGATAGCTGATAGCTAAAAAGCGATCTGAAGAGCAGAGCAAGCTTGCGCGATCGCACAACCAAAATTATCCTCTAGCAAATATTGTACAATAGATTAAGTAGCTCCTACCATTGATGCCGTTATGCCCCAAACACACATCAGATTTGATTGGGCAATTAAAAAATTACTCAGAAACAAAGCTAATTATGTAGTTTTGGCAGGTTTCCTCAGCGAGTTATTGGGGAAACAAGTCAAGATACAGTCAATACTCGAAAGTGAAAGCAATCGACAAGCAGAGGATGACAAGCTCAATCGAGTCGATATTCTGGCGGAAAATGACCAGGGTGAATTGATTCTCATTGAAGTGCAAAATAGTACCGAGCAAGATTATTTTCATCGGATGCTCTACGGCACAGCGAAATTAATTACGGAATTTCTGGAAAAAGGAGAACCTTACAGTAAGGTAAGAAAAGTCTATTCGGTGAATGTAGTCTACTTTTCTCTAGGACAAGGGGATGATTATATTTACCAAGGAAAATTAGATTTTAATGCTCTTCACTTAGAAGATAAGTTAGGGCTATCAATAAATCAGAAAAAATTATTTAATATCAAAGAAGTATATGAGATTTTCCCAGAGTATTATGTGATAAAAGTAAACAATTTTAACGACGTAGCCAAGAATAGTTTGGATGAATGGATATATTTCCTGAAAAAGAGCCAAATCAAAGAGGAATTTACAGCCCAAGGCTTAGCGGAAGCGAAGGAAAATTTACTAATAGATAGCTTAAGTGAAGAAGAAAGAGCGAACTATGTAAGATTTATGGAGAATAGGCGCTATGAAATCAGTATAATCGAAGGTTCGCGCTCAGAAGGCAGATTGGAGGGTCGAGAAGAAGGAAAATTAGAGGGTCGAGAAGAAGGAAAATTGGAGGGTCGAGAAGAAGGAAAATTGGAGGAAAAGGTTAATATAGCTAGAACATTAAAACTCAAAGGAATAGATATTGAGACAATCGCAGAAGCAACAGGACTGACTAGAGAACAGATTGAGAAACTTTAACCGGTAATTTAGTCATCTAAAGATGACTTGAGCTATTAGCCTGTCGTTTAAACGACAGGCGGGATAAGGGTTTCACCTTAAGTTGACACCAATGCCACATGCTACTGGACTGACACAACTAAAAATGTAGGTTGGGTGAAACGGAGTGAAACCCAACACAACGTGCTCCGGAGTTGGGTTACGCTATCGCTACACCCAACCTACTTATTCCGCCATTTTAGGTGTGTCACGGCAATAGGTACTTGGTGACTTTCCTTTGTGAACTTTGTGACTTTGTGGTTAATATTCAAATATTTTGAAGATTTGTAACAAAATTCCCCCTGTTTCCCTCACTCAACTGCATAACTCGATTTTTGCTTCCCTATTTAACACTACAGAGAGACAAATAATTCTCTTTCTACCAAAACTCGACAACTGTAGAATCTGAGGGAAACAAGCATGGATCGTAATTTGCCCACGATTATTAATGGTACTGCTGGTGATGACATCCTGGAGGGGACTCTAGGAATAGATAAAATCTCGGGTTTCGGAGGTAATGACGTACTCCGAGGATACAAGGGACACGATTTTTTGTTTGGAGGTGCTGGTGATGATCTCCTTCATGGGGGTTTAGGACATGATTTTCTGTTGGGAGAGACGGGAAATGATCGTCTCTTTGGGGATGATGGTAGCGATAACCTCGATGGCGGTGCGGGAAATGATCGTCTTGATGGAGGTGATGGCAGTGATATCCTCCTTGGCGGCGAAGGGAGAGATAACCTCTTTGGTGGTGCAGGTGTAGATTACTTCGACGGTGGTGAAGGTATTGATACTGTTCACTTTACTTATGATAAGTTTGCTGTCAATGCCGACTTGAGTCAAGGTAGTGCCACCTATATTAATGATACTGGAGTGGAAGTAGTCGAGACTTTGATTAATATCGAAAACCTAGTGGGAACTGCTTTCAATGACACACTTATCGGTGATGATGGTAATAATTGGCTCCACGGGAATTCCGGTGTAGATTACTTCGATGGTAAAGAAGGTATTGATACTGTTGGCTTTGCTCTTGAAAAATTTGCTATCACTGCTGATTTGAGTCAAAGCCGTGCTACCTATATTAATGATGCTGGGGTAGAAGTAGTCGAGACTTTGATTAACATCGAAAATCTAGGGGGAACTGCTTTCGATGACACACTTATCGGTGATGATGGCAATAATGTACTGTATGGGAGTGGTGGTATCGATTACTTCGATGGTAGAGAAGGTATTGATACTGTTCACTTTGTTTATGAGAAATATGCCATCACCGCTGACTTGAGCCAAGGTCTTGCCACCTATACTAATGGTGCTGGAGTAGAAGTAGTCGAGACTTTGGTTAATATCGAAAACTTAGTAGGAACTACTTTCGATGACAGACTAATCGGCGATGATGGCAATAATCAGCTGCGGGGAAATGGTGGTGCAGATTACTTCGATGGTGGTGCAGGTATTGATAGTGTTGGCTTTGCTTATGGGAAGTTTGCCATTACCGCTGATTTGAGTCAAGGTCGTGCCAGTTACATTGATGATGCTGGGGTGGAAGTAGTCCAGACTTTGATTAATATTGAGAACCTAGGGGGAACTAACTTTGATGACAGACTAATTGGTGATAATGGCAATAATCGGCTACAGGGGAATGGTGGTGCAGATTATTTCGATGGTGGTGCAGGTACTGATACTGTTGTCTTTAATGAAAAATTTGCCATCACTGCTGACTTGAGTCAGAATCGTGCCACCTACATTGATGACGCTGGGGTGGAAGTAGTCGAGACTTTGATTAATATCGAAAACCTAGGGGGAACTGCCTTCGATGATATACTTATCGGTGATGATGGCAATAATGGCTTAAATGGTTCAAAAGGAGATGACTTGCTGACTGGCGGTGCTGGTGCAGATAAGTTTAACTTCAGCTTTTTTGACCAAGGAATTGATACCATTACTGACTTTAACTCCACCCAAGGAGACAGAATTCAAGTATCAGCTAGTGGTTTTGGTGGTGGACTTACCCTAGGGATGCTGGATGCAGAAGAGTTTACCATCGGTTCAGCAGCTACTAAGGTGAGCGATCGCTTTATCTATAACGATACCACTGGTGCCTTATTCTTTGACCCCGATGGTACAGGAGTTCTGGCACAAGTCCAGTTTGCTCAACTCTCCGGTGGAGTTGCTCTCACCCACAGTGATATTTTTGCAGTCTAGAGCACCGGTTGATTAACCACAATTAAGTGTAGGGGCGTTAGCGCAGCATGGTGCGTTACGCTGCGCTAACACACCCTACGATAGGTACTTGGTGACTTTCCTTTGTGAACTTTGTGACTTTGTGGTTAATATTCAAAAATCAAGTCTAATTTTGAAGATTTGTAACAAAATCCCCCCTGTTTCCCTCACTCAACTGCATAACTTGATTTTTGCTTCCCTATTAACTCTACGGGAGGACAAATAATGTGCCTTCTACCAAAACTCGACAACTGTAGAATCTGAGGGAAACAAGCATGGATCGTAATTTGCCCACGATTATTGATGGTACTGCTGGTGATGACATCCTAGAGGGGACTCTAGGAATAGATAAAATATCGGGTTTCGGAGGTAATGACGTACTCCGAGGATACGACGGACACGATTTTCTGTTTGGAGGTGCTGGTAATGATATCCTCTACGGGGGTTTAGGACATGATTTTCTGTTGGGAGAGACGGGAAATGATCATCTCTATGGAGATGATGGCAGCGATAACCTCGATGGCGGTGCGGGAAATGATCGTCTTGATGGAGGTGATGGCAGCGATATCCTCTTTGGCGGCGAGGGGAGAGATAACCTTTATGGAGGTGCTGGTGCAGATTACTTCGACGGTGGTGAAGGTATTGATACTGTTCACTTTACTTATGATAAGTTTGCCGTCAATGCCGACTTGAGTCAAGGTAGTGCCACCTATATTAATGATACTGGAGTGGAAGTAGTCGAGACTTTGATTAATATTGAAAACCTAGTGGGAACTGCTTTCGATGATGTACTTATCGGTGATGATGGCAGGAACATTCTGTACGGGAACACTGGTGCAGATTACTTCGATGGTGGCGAAGGTATTGATACTGTTAACTTTATTAATGAGGAGTTTGCCATCACTGCTGACTTGAGTCAAAATCGTGCTACCCATATTAATGATGAAGGGGTGGAAGTAGTCGAGACTTTGATTGACATCGAATACCTAGTGGGATCTAATTTTGATGATGTACTAATCGGAGATGATGGCAATAATCGGCTGTACGGGAATGCTGGTGCAGATTACTTTGATGGTGGCGAAGGTATTGATTTTGTTCACTTTAGTGAGAACTTTGCTATCACTGCTGACTTAAGTCAAAATCGTGCCACCTACATTAATGATGCTGGAGTCGAAGTAGTTGAGACTTTGATTAACATCGAAAACCTAGTAGGAACTGCTTTCAATGACACACTTATCGGTGATGATGGCAATAATTCCCTCCGGGGGAATGCTGGTATTGATTACTTCGATGGTGGTGCAGGTATTGATACTGTTAACTTTGCTTATGAGAAATATGCCATCACTGCTGACTTGAGTCAAAGTCGTGCCACCTACATTGATGACGCTGGAGTCGAAGTAGTCGAAACTTTGATTAATATCGAAAGCCTAGTGGGGACTGCCTTTGATGACACACTTATCGGTGATGATGGCAGTAATGTCTTCAATGGTTCAAAAGGAGATGACTTGCTGACTGGCGGTGCTGGTGCAGATAAGTTTAACTTCAGTTCCTTCAACCAAGGAATTGATACCATTACTGATTTTGACTCCACCCAAGGAGACAGAATTCAAGTATCTGCCAGTGGTTTTGGTGGCGGACTTACCTTAGGTATGCTGGATACAGAAGAGTTTACTACTGGTTC
>JAAHHL010000850.1 GCA_010672185.1 Caldora sp. SIO3E6
TAGTGAACACCACTGCTCGATATTCCCCTTCTGGTAAGCTGGGAGGAAAGCGAGAAATCAGGCGTACTCGGCGGGTCACTCCTGGTGGTATAGTTAGTTCTCTAGGGGAAAATTGTAGATAATCGGTGAGGTCAGTGGGGCTGGATGTTAAAATGGCGAAGCCGGTATCGCGGTCATAGGTAAAAGCTTCAGCATAGACACGAGCGCGAAAGGCTTCATTACTGGTATTAGTAACGCTGATAACCCCCTGAGCTTGACCCCGCTGTGCTTCCACCTCAATCACTAGAGGGGAAATCCTCATCTGTGCTTGAGCCGCACCACCCCAAAGTAATGCCGCAGATAATAGATAGCCACTGAGGCGGGATGCTGTAGTGAGCAAAAAATTAGAACCCAGAGCCATAATTTAGGTGGTAGGTAGTAGGTGGTAGGTGATAGGTGGTAGGTAGGTGATAGGTGGTAGGGGGTGAGCGAAAAAAAGGGTGGGGAGCAGAGGAGCGGAGGAGCGGAGGAGCGGAGGAAGAAGAGAGAACTGATAATTTTTGGATAGTTAGCTAGGAAATCCCACCCAAAATTTCGTTCACCCGGTGGTAGGTAATTTTATGGTTAAGTTATTTTCATATTAGGAGCAAGGGGAACCTCCAATTCCCCTCCTAGGAGGGGCTAGAGGTCGATTATTCAGCAAAAACCTTCTTTAGTAAGCCGGAAAAATTACAACCGTGAATATTGACTACGGCACGATTGTCAAGGTAACAGCATATTCGTAAATTCCTGCTTCATAGGGGGGATCAGTCCACATATCTACTTCCACTGTTTGATTAGTTTGATCAAGCGCTATTTGATTACCGATACCGTATGTCTGATCAAATGGGGTGCTTACTTTGACATCAATGAAACCTGGAGGTGGTGGAGGTGGTGGATTAAAGGGGTCAGGATTAGTAGGAGTAAATGACACAAAACGTGCATCAGTTATTTCAAGGTATGCAAATGTATTGCAAGAAACATCCACTTGACCCGATATTCCTCCTGGAGCAAGAGAGGTAAGGGAACCTGGCAATGGACTATTGCCACCAGAATCTAGCACCAAAGTACCAGGAATAGGAGTGGCAAAACTACACTGAGGACCGACATTCGCTGTAAACGGAACATCTACTGATTGAGCCAAAGCTTTTGGACTAAAAGCAACTGCACCAGCCAGCATTATTCCAGAGGTTAAAAGAAGACGACGAATCATATAAAAACCCTCCTAAAGATATAGGCACTGCAAAACCAAATATGGTTAAGGTGTGAGTGTTAGAGTCACTCCATAATCATAGGTTCCAGCAACAAATGGGGTAGGTCTTTCTACACGTATCTTAATCTCTAAATCGGTAATTCCAGCAGGGATATTAACTATCTCATTTGTAGCATCAGCTATTAAATTTTGTGTGCCAAAGTTTAAAAAAGTAACATGCTTTGTCCCATCAGGGTCGGGTGTTGGACCAGATAGTAGACGGGGTGGTGAGACTGTCATCGTACCGGGACTGTTAGACTCTATACTTACACTAGTTGCTGTAACCGACTCTATTATATGCGAACTATTTCCAGAAGTAACAACTGTTGCTGTTTCTGCTGTTCCCGGTACAACATTGGTAAAATTGGTCTGAATCGGAACATTACCGCTAAAGTTAATATCAACATTTTGAGCCAGTGCAGCAGGGCTCAAAGCCATGGTACTTGCCAGGATCCAAGCTGAATTTTTTGCAAAACGATGCCACATTTGATTGATGGTTGTTGGTGGTTTGCTCTATCTATAAAACTATAGTAACGCCATAGAAACCGGGTTTCTTGCAAGAATAACGACGAAATTATCTAGCTATCAGCGTTTCAGCCAAAAAGTGGATAGATGAGGTGCTAATGTCTAATAATTCGTGGAACCGTAAGCTCATTCTTGCTCTTTTCCATTCCCAATTACCCATTTTAAATTCTTTCGAGTTCTTTATTAGCTTATTATGTAGTTTTCAGTGTAGTGCTGCTTTTCCGACTGTTTCTTAGGTGTTTCTTTAAAGAGAAGATATAATTATGACGATCGCCAAACCAATGCCTGTTTTACCAGTTGAAGCTTATACCTCACAAGAGTGGTTTGAGCGAGAGCAGGAATGTATTTTTAGCCGTACCTGGCAGTTTGCTGGATTTGTTGAAGATTTGAGGGATTCAGGAGATTACCTTACTATACAGGCAGGATTGAATAATATTTTAGTACTGTTGGATGAGCACAAACAGTTACGTGCTTTCCACAATATCTGTCGTCATCGAGGTACTCAACTACTGCGAACCTCTGGGAAAAGGAAGAAATTTCTTACCTGTCCTTACCATGATTGGACTTACAATTTGGATGGGGAACTTACAGCAGTACCAGACCACAAAACCCAATTCCCGAACCTTGATCTGAAAACCTTGTGTCTCCATAAAGCCTCGGTGGGTATTTGGCGCGGTATGATCTTTGTCCATCCTGATGCTAATGCTGAATCTCTCGCTAATTGGTTTAGTCCAGTTGAACCCTATTTAGGCCCTCATCAACCAGAGAAACTGGTGGAAGATGTTGAGAGTAGAATGCGTCACAAGATTAACGCCAACTGGAAAATCATTGTAGAAAACTACATCGATGGCTATCATCTGGCTCACCTCCATGCTGAAACCCTATTTATGTATGATCACAGGCAACAGCAAAGGGGATTTGCCGGTAATCATTTTTATTTTTATGAGCCGCTGGCGAAGGATTATCTGGATGGTATAGAAGACAATTCTCCACTGCCATTGATTGATCATGTACCTCAGGATCAGATTGGTGCTTATGTACCGATGTTATTTCCCAATCTGGGGTTAAGTGAAGCCGAATCAACCTGGTCTACATTTTACGTGATTCCCATCGCTCCAGATCAATCAATTGTGGAAATTCGGACAAAAGTGATGCCGGTGTCTGACTGGCAGTATCTGAAGCAGGAATGGAAGTCTTGGAATTATTTTAAGTCTCGAAAAGGGGATAAGTATGGCACCGGTGAGGCAGATGACCCCCTCGCCTCTGGTGATTTTATGGTTGAGGATATTTATGTCTGTGAGCAACAACAAAAATCACTGAAGTCACCTTATTTTTCCATTGGTGCAACAGCTAAGGATTTAGAGCAAGCAGTTTACCAATATCAAAGAAATATACAAAGTTATCTGGATTGAGAATTGGGAATTGGGAATTGGGAATTGGAAAGAAAATTGCGCACATCTGTAGGGGCGGGTTTAGGGATAATCTGGGAATATTCAAGATAACCTTAATACAAAACCCGCCCTGATGTTAACCCGGTCGTGTTGCATTTGCCATTATTTTCTGCTAATATTTTTCTATAATGGTAAAAGTGTGCGCCTATATATAAAAGTATAGGGATGCCTATTCTAAAGTAATATTTCCCAATTCCCAATTCTCAATTCTCAATTCTTCGTGAGGCACAGCAGCTATCGTAGGGTGTGTTAGCGTAGCGTAACGCACCACATTAAGGGTAAGATCATTTTCAAAAATATCCTAAAAACTAATCAAACTTCGACAATTAGCACTGGGTAAGACAGGCAGGATGCCTGTTCCACAATAATATTTACCATTCTAAATTCTAAATTCTCAATGAGGTATAACGGTATGGCAGAACCTTGGATTACTTTGGGAGTTATCCTAAAGGATTTGTTCTTGAAAGATGTCCTACTGGAATTAGGCAAAGGAGCTTTGGAAGATTATGTCAAAGACTTCTTCAAAGGTTGCATTACTGGAGGTATTGAGTCAGCTAAAGCGGTTGTACTGAAAAAGGCTTTGGGTGAAGCAGTACAAGAATTTTTGAGGATAGTAGAAGATG
>JAAHHL010000851.1 GCA_010672185.1 Caldora sp. SIO3E6
TCCTCACTGTAACTATCAAACAGATCGTGACGTGGCTAGTGGTCAGGTCATAAGAAATCGAGGAATGGAACTCATTAGTACCCCTGGACTAGGGGGAAAGGAAACTGCCTGTGCAGTCGGTCTGCCGGGGACGGGATTTTTCCCGTCTAGGTCAGAGGCGAAATCCCGCAAGGAAATAACCAGGAAATCTTCCAAGTGATTGGAGGAAGCCCGCGCTATATTCGTAGAATTAGCGCCGGGAGGATGTCACCAAAGTCTCTCCTCTAACCCAGATAAAGCCCAAGCCTTACGCAGTGCGATGCTGGCGACAATGAAGCAACATCCAGATCCTAAAGATTGGGCAGCTTTTACCCTAATTGGGAATTGGGAATTGGGAATTGGGAATTGGGAATGGACAATTGCTACTCGTTTTTCTTGTCTCCCCACACTCCCCACACTCCCCACACTTCCCACACTTCCCACACTCCCTCATCTCCCCCCTTGAGCTTGTTCCCAACACGCTGATGGTGTACTATGACAATCGCTCCTTGGAGTAATTTGAGATTTCAATACTGCTGAGAGATCTGGTTTAGATATATGGCAAAGTATTTTTTAATCGAATCAAGGAGCCCCTTTGATTCAACCCAAGTAAGTCAGAATTATCAGTTGGCATCGGATTTAGCCAATGCAGGCAATGAAACCACCTTGTTTCTAGTGGAAAACGGTGTATTAGCGGCTCGTGCTGCGGCAGTTGATGGTTTAGCCAATCTCAACGCTGTCAATATATTGGCAGATGATTTTTCCTTAAGAGAGCGCAGTATCTCTGAAACTGAACTGAAAGATGGTGTGCAAGTGGCAAGCATTGGTGCAGTCATTGATGCGATGGCACAAGGACAAAAAACAATTTGGCTGTGATGTTGAGTTCACCAGAGAATTAATGAGTAGCAAAACCTTAACCTTTTCCATTATGGATGGTCCTTTTGAACAAGCAAGGACTACCACCGCGTTTCGGATGATTCATGAGGCAATCTCACGGGGTTATAACGTGAATGTTTTTGCTTATGAGGGGGCCGTATCTTTGGCTTTTGCTCAGCAAAAACCCCATGCCAATGCGGTTCATGGTAGAACAGTGGAGGAAGAAGATCATCCTTTAACTAAAGATTGGATTGCTGCACTTCAGGAAAAAGCGAAAGCCAATGGATGTAAATTAGATTGGATTAATTGTGGACTTTGTGTAGATGAGCGAGGGGTTAACGATGCCATTAGTGGCTGTCGTCGGGGTAAGCCTAGTGACTTATGGCAATGGGCAAATGAATCGGATGGAACGTTAATTATTGCTACAAGGTAGGAAGGATTAGGGATATATCAATGAAAGCGTTACAAATAATTGAATCTGCCTATCGTTGTACCATTGAAGAACAAGATGATCCCTCTGTTTGGATTTGCCAAGCGATGAAAGGCGCTGGTGCAGATGTAGACATTCTGCTGAGAGGGAATGCGGTGAATTACGCAGTGAGTGGTCAAGATTCCTCAGGATTGGTGTTTGGAGATAAGCCTCAAACCCAGCCACCTCAGTTAGATCAAGATTTGCTGCGGGCGATAGAAAAGGGAATTATGGTTTATCTTGTGGCAGATGATCTCAAGTCTCGTGGAATTCCTGAAGGCAAAATGATTGATGGTGTAATTCAAATTACTTATCAAGATTTACCAGGGTTATTTAGTAATTACGAGCAAATTTGGCATTGGTAAAAGAGGCTATTACAAAAAGCAAAGTGCAAAGGGCAGAAGGCTGTAAAATTTATCCTATCAAAGCGATTAGGACAAGGGGATGGCAGCCCCTTGTTAACTTGCCTTACCTGAGAATATCTTAACCGCCCTGGCGACTGCTATATTTTGTATAACAAACTACTTAAAAATTAAATAAGGTGTGGTGATAGGGAAAGATGTGAACCCCTTTCTTCAGCTCATACCAAGTTGCGTTCAAAGGTAGCACATTCATTTTCTCCGCATCCAGTGTGTCTCCGCATCTCCCCACTTCCCCGCGTCCCCGCGTCAAAATCCCCTTGCAGCCTCGTGTTTCTTGAAAGCCGCCCGACGGGCAGCAAGCCACCCCCTATGAAAGGAAGAAACTTTTGTGAAATCCTCTTCCCTTCTGCCTTGGAGCCCTCTGCCTTGTTTCTTAAAAGCAATTAGCCATTAGCAATTAGCCATTAGCAATTAGCCATTAGCCAGAGTGTTTCTTAAAAGCAACTGTCCGATCTCCGCCTAAGTAAGCCAAGTGAAGTAGCTCATCCGGATGAAGTCCTCAAGGCTCTGTATCAAGTAAGTGGTAAAGGAAGACCATGTTGGATCCAGTTATAGTGGCAGCAACTTTCATCCTTTACAGGATATCTCAAGCAGTTAGCTTCCAAGTTTAATAAAAGTTGAATACCATTTCTATGACTAGCTACCGATCTTCGCAAAGGTTAAACCCCCTCTCGCTATTAGCACAATTATCTAGTCGTCAGGCTAATGGTTGTTTACGAGTATCCAGTGGCTCTGTTACTTGGTCAATCTACTTAGAACAGGGAAAATTGCTCTACGCCTCCGATTCCGTTGACCCCTTCGAGCGACTCGATCGTCAATTACATCGCCTCAGTCGTCAAATTCCTACCCTGGTTAGTGCTGTTAGAACTCAAGTTCGCCAGATATTTGGATCAGACGTAGAGAGTAATTCCAGTGAAAATCCTGATTACCAAGCAATTTGTTGGTTGGTCAATCAAGAATATCTCAACTCATCTCAAGCAGCAACTCTCGTTGAAGCCATAGCAGAAGAGGTGATTGAGGCATTTCTGGGAGTCAGAGAAGGAACTTACCAATTAATTGACCAAAAGGAAGTTGAGGAACTGCCTAAGTTTTGTAGACTAGAGCTGCGAACACTTGTGGAGCGTTGTTACGAACAGTTGCGCCGTAAACAGTCTTCAGAAGCAACTGGTGTGACTGCCAAGGCTTCAGGACAAAATGGTGCATCGCCAAAACCACAGACTAATCCTAACCAATTAACCACGACTCGTCCGAGTTCGACAGCAAATAACCTGACAAGTAACGGAACTAAGGACAAAGAGAAAACAGAGAAAAATATCTATAGCATTGCTTGCATTGATGATAGTCCAACAGTTTTGAATGCTATCAATTCATTTTTAGATGATCAAAGCTTTTCTGTGGTGATGATTAATGATCCAGTGAAGGCATTAATGCAAGTAGTTAGGATGAAGCCAGACTTAATCTTATTGGATGTAGAAATGCCCAACTTAGATGGGTATGAGTTATGCTCTCTGTTGCGTAAGCATCCACTGTTCAAGAATACCCCCATTGTCATGGTGACGGGAAATACAGGCTTTATCGACAGAGCCAAAGCGAAACTGGTGAAGGCATCAGGTTATTTGACGAAACCGTTTAATAAATCAGAGCTACTCAAGATGGTGTTTAAACACTTATCCTTAGATTCGTTACCCACAAATTAGCTCAATTAGGGTTTGTTGAATAAAAGCGTAACCGAAACCAAGTTGGAGAAACCAGCATGTTTTTCTCTTCAACAGTTTCGGCTTTACCAACTTGCTCTCAGGATAAATTGCCAGCAAGCCCTATTGTGCTGCTTATTTATACTAAATCCGGGTTAGATACCCCCATTTTCGCAGGGATAAGGCAGAGGGCAGAAGGCAGAAGGCAGAAGGAAAAGAAGGCTTAGGCGAAAACGGGGGTTTGAAAGGCGGATTTGGTATTACTCACATCTTGCACCAGTACATAAATACTAAAAAAATAGAGCAAGTAACGGAGAAAAAGAAGCAAATATCAAAAATTTTAGTTATTTTTGGGCTTCAAGGATACTTTTACTTCTGTTTAATCCCA
>JAAHHL010000852.1 GCA_010672185.1 Caldora sp. SIO3E6
AGGAGGCAGGGGGCAGGAGGCAGGAGGAAGGAGGCAGGAGGCAGGAGGCAGGAGGCAGGAGGCAGGAGGCAGGAGGCAGGAGGCAGGAGGCAGGAGGCAGGAGGCAGGAGGCAGGAGGCAGGAGGCAGGAGGAAAGAGGGTTTCAAGGCTCTCAGACTCTAACCGAAAGCTGATAGCTGATAGCTGATAGCTGATAGCTGATAGCTGATAGCTAATTGCTGATAGCTGATAGCTGATAGCTGATAGCTAATTGCTGATAGCTGATAGCTAATTGCTGATAGCTGATAGCTGATAGCTGATAGCTGATAGCTGATAGCTGATAGCTGATAGCTGATAGCTGATAGCTGATAGCTGATAGCTGATAGCTGATAGCTGATAGCTAAATGAGGAATCACTGAACAACGAGGGCAATACTATGACTGACAACAACAACATCCAAGACTTTGCTTTAACCTTGCCGATTACCCAGAAGGCACTTCAGACAGCAGAACAGTTTGCTGCGGAGCAACTTACCCCGGAGAAAGCAGAACAAGTTCGGTTAAATACCCTAGCGGTGTCTGTAGTAGATAATTACTTCCAGATGATGGATGTGCCAACTAACCTAGAAGCCAGTGACAGCTGGAACCCGGTAATGCGTATGTTGAGCAATGTTGCGGACTTGGAAGTAACTGGAGTAGGCCGTTTAGAATGTCGCCCTCTGCAAGCCGATGAGTCCAGCTGCTATATTCCTCCAGAAGTTTGGCAAGAGCGTATTGGTTATATCCTAGTTCAGATAGATGAGTCTTCCCTAGAAGGGACTGTCTTGGGATTTACCGAAACAGTAGCAACCGAGGAGTTACCTATTAGTCAAATAGCACCAATTGAAGATGTATTTGACTACTTTCAACCAGTGACAACTACTGCTATTGCAGCCACCACTGTGGCATTTCAAAAGACAAGGGTTAATTTGAGCCAATGGTTAACAGAAGTTTTTGAAGCAGGTTGGCAAACAGTTGATACACTTTTGAACCCAGCTCAGCCAGAGTTGGCCTACAATTTTAGGAAAAGCGATCTGGCACAAGACGGTATTATAGAAGTAGCAGTAAAACGTGGGAAATTGATTGATTTAGGGGCGCAGCTTGCCGGTTATCGTGTGGCTCTGATTATTGAAATAATTCCAGAATCTGACCAGAAAAAGCATATTCTGCTCCAGGTACATCCTCTGGGCAAGGAAACTTATCTGCTCCCACAAGTCCAACTCACGGTACTCGATGAATCTGGCTTAGTCTTCCTAGAAGCTCAATCAAGAAGTGAAGATAATTACATCCAATTGCAGTTCAGTGGTTTACCTGGAGAACTGTTCAGCGTTCAAGTTACTTTTGGTGATGCCAGCATTATCGAAGATTTTGTACTTTAATCTACACTAGTGTAAGAAAGGCAGATGGCAGATGGCAGATGGAAAGAAAGCTTGTGTTGTAAGCTTTTTCACCTCTTTTCACTAACGGGTTATTTTCATGCCTGCTGCACTGGATGAGTTGTTATTGATTGGTTATTAGTGATTAAAAAACTGTTGTTTATAATTAAACAAACAACAAACAACCAATAACTAACAACCAAGAACCAAGGAGAAGTCATTGTGGGGAAATTAGTTATCCTGAAACTAGGAGATGGTAACTTTGAACAAGGGTTTACCGTTACCCTACAAATGGGAGAAGATGGACAACTTTTCTCTTTAGAGATTACCGGAAAACTACCTCCTGCCCCAGATATTCGTCAGTATTACAGTGGTTGGGTTAAAAGTTATGAAGGCTTAGGCTTGCGATCGCGACTAGAAAAACCAACTGCTCAAATAACTAATGTTTCTCTCAAATCCTTAAAAGAAGATTGCCTCAATGCCGCTCAGATTTTGCGGGGGCGCTTCAATCGTTGGCTACGCTCAGAATCTTTTGACCCGATTAGAGAGAAGTTACTAGAACAATTAATCCCAGCGGATGAAATTCGCCTCATTATTCAAACCGAAAACATTTGGTTAAGGAAGCTACCTTGGCATTTGTGGGATTTATGCGATCGCTACCCCAAAATTGAAATTGCGATTAGTGCCCTTAATGTACAGAAGCAAGACTATGCACGAGGTGCAGCAACAAATAAAGTAAAAATTTTAGCAATTATTGGTAATAGTACTGGTATTAATATTCAAGCAGACCGACTGTTATTGGAGCAGTTACCTGATGCTGAAGTTAGCTTCCTGGTAGAACCTCAACGTCAGGAACTTACTGATGAACTGTGGCGTCAAAACTGGGACATTTTCTTTTTTGCTGGCCATAGTTCCAGTCAAAACAATGGGGCAACTGGGCGAATGTATGTTAATCAAACCGATAGCTTAACGATTGAAGACTTGAAAAATGCTTTAAGAAAAGCTGTAGAACGGGGCTTAAAAATAGCTATTTTTAACTCCTGTGATGGCTTGGGTTTAGCCCGTAATCTAACAGATTTACAGATTCCCCAAATCATCGTGATGCGGGAGCCTGTACCGGATAAGATCGCTCAAGACTTTCTCAAGTATTTTCTAGCAGCCTTTGCTCGGGGGGAGTCTTTTTATTTGGCAGTTAGGGAAGCCAGAGAAAGATTGCAAGCCTTGGAGGATAAATTTCCTTGTGCTACCTGGTTACCGATGATTTGCCAAAACCCCACTGTATTACCTCCAACTTGGCAAGATTTGTGCGGGAACCAGATTCAAGAAATTGCTCCAATTCCTACTCCTGAACCAGGATTACAGCAAAGACAACCCCAACACCCCCTAAGCTTAAAGGGAAAACCTGGCTTGCTCACCGTTAGTCTACTCAGTTTAGCTGTTACTTCCTTATTGATGGGTATCCGGTATTTGGGTATATTTCAATCCTTAGACTTACAGGCTTTTGACCATTTGATGAGCAAAAGACCAATAGAATTTCCCGATTCCCGTCTGTTAATCGTTAAAATCACAGAACAAGATGTTCTGGCTCAGCCTCAACAGGAAAGGCGTGGTTCATCTCTATCAGATAAAACCCTAGCTCAGCTATTAGCAATTCTGGAGTCCCATCAGCCACGAGTCATTGGTTTAGATTTATATCGTGATTTTCCTGTGGGAGCGGAACATCCAGATTTAAAACAACGTCTACAAGAAAGTATTTACCTCGTTGGGGTGTGCAAAGTCTCCAATCCCCAAACTCAAGATCCTGGTGTTCAACCTCCACCGGACATGTCCATCGAAAACCTGAGTTTTAGCGATATTGTACTAGATCAAGACAATGTGATTCGCCGTCATCTACTAGCTCTCACTCCAGAGCCTGCATCTATTTGTCAAGCTTCCTACTCCCTCAGTAGCGAACTTGCCTTCCGCTACTTGGAAGCAGAAGGAATTTCACCAAAATTCACCGAAGATCATCACTTGCAGCTTGGGGATACAATTTTTAAACGCTTAGAACCCCACACTGGTGGTTACCAAAATATCGATGCTGGAGCTCATCAAGTTCTGCTCAATTATCGTTCCCATCAAAACTATTCTCTTCAGGATTTTGTTCCCAATATTACTGTAGGAGAAATTTTGGAGGGTAAACTCAATCCTGATATGGTAAAAGACCGCATTGTGTTAATCGGCGTTACCGCTCGTAGCTTCAATGATTACCTATCGGCTCCCAGTAATCAAGGTCAAAAACAAATGCCAGGAGTCGTTATTCAAGCTCATATGGTAAGTCAAATTCTCAGCGCTGTTCTGGATGAACGTCCCCTTTTAGAAGCCTTGCCCTTGTGGGGTGAAGTGCTGTGGGTTTGGTGTTGGTCTCTGGCAGGAGGGCTGATTGTCTGGCGTTTTCGGTTATGGCTTCAGTTAGCCTTAGT
>JAAHHL010000853.1 GCA_010672185.1 Caldora sp. SIO3E6
TAAAACTGGAAACCGGGAGGTGAGGAACAACCAGCCTATTGGGAAACTAGTTTTTTTAGCAATACCTATCAACTGGGTACTGTAGCTGCTAAGTTTGCCGATGGTGATGTGGGAACATTCAAGTTAATGGCCTACAATCAAGAGCGGGGTGTTGATTATTTTGTGGCCAATACTGGTGGTGGTTGGGTTAAACCAGGGAAGAATCCAGGAGACCAAATTGGTCAATATCGTAACCTAGTTATTTGGCTAAGGCCAGCCTCAGAGCAACCTTTTTTCTTTCAGTTACCGAAGAGTGCCAAGGTAGAGAGGGAAGATAGTATTTGGTTCTTTGAATTGGAGAAAACCTGGCTGGCTATCCATCCGATTAATTTAGCTTCCTCTGTTGAGGTAAGGATTGAGAATCAGAAGTTGGCAAAGCACTACAGTCAGGAACAAACTTGGAAGGCAACAAGAATAGGTAAAGGGTATACTGGCTTTGCCTTGGAAGTGGGAGAGCAGGAATCTCACGGTAGCTATTCTGAATTTAAACAAGCAGTAAAGACTAAAAGTCAGTTGGATTTAACTAATCTTGCCACTGGTACAGTACATTTGAAGGGAGCAAACGGTAACCGACTCCAACTAACTCATAATCCTCAGAACGAGTTGCCGATTCTTATCCGTAATGGAGTTAAGCATAATTGGCTACAACAATTTGATTTATACCGTTCTTCTAACGGCAAAAAGCCGATTTCTCTGGGTTGGAAAACCGGTAGTCTGCGAGTGGAAGCTGGTGAGTCAGTATTTGAAGCTAATGTAGGAATTGGGAATTGATAATTGATAATGGATAATGGATAATGGATAATTGTTTACGGTAGATCAGCTTGTAGGTTGGATGAAATTTAAAATGCTGATAGGTTACATTGTTGATCCCCCTCGCATCCCCCTTAAAAAGGGGGACTTTGAGGTTGACAGGTGACTTGGAAAGGAAAACTTTGAGATTAAGGGGTGACAACAAGGCTAGAAAAGATACAGGTTGTAGGTTGGGTGGAGCCGCCGATATTTCTCCCCCTTTTTACTCAACAATACCATCAGCGAAACCCAACATCTGAATCTTCCCTTACTAATTAAAGAAATAACCACAGAGGCACAGAGAGCACAGAGAGCTTACCTTGTAGGTTGGGTGGAGCCGCAGATATTTATCCCCCTTTTACCCAAACAATACCATCGGCGCAACCCAACATCCGAATCTTCCTTTACTAGATTAATCTCATCTACAGTGGAACCAAGCGACGAACAGTACCTCATCATTAATGCCTTAGACACTTTGGGTCTTCTCAATTACCAGTTGTATGATCGAGATACAGGAAACTGGTATATCGAAACTCCGAGTACTAATTTATCAAGAGCAGTGATCACACCAACTGGCGAAATTTATCCAACAAATTGGGTTCAAGATTATGACACCAACTAATAATATCAAACAACAGCAATCTCAGCGGCTGGGAGAGCTAGCCAAAATTGCACGACAGCGATATCTAGAAGCTGGGGGTCTTCCCTATCGTGCTGCCAATGGAGAAGAATGGTTAACTGAAGAAGAAAGACAAGAATATTTAACCTTAGCACGACAAATTTTTGACCAAGAATCAATTGCTAATTATCTAGAACAAAATGGTACTTGGCAAGAGCGGTTAGCAGCAATGAAACAAGCAATGAATTCAGCTAAATAGAGTTCTGAGTTTGTAGGTTGGGTGAAGCCGCCGATATTTCTCCCCCTTTTTACCCAACAATACCATCGGCGAAACCCAACATCCGGATCTTCCCTCACTAAATTAATGTAATCTCCAAGCAAATTGCCAAAAGTTTTAATCTTTTCAACAAGAAAGAATTTCCAAACAACTAGACAAAGGTACGAGATAACCCTTTCTGGATATGTTGCCGTGCCGTGCGCTGTAAAAATTGATTTAGATCTGTTTGTCCACAATCAAAGCACTTTCGCTCATGATTCTTACTCAGCAGTTCAATCCGTTTCACTGAAAAAAGCCTGATGTTGTTTGATAGCCTCTTTTAAATGCTTGTTAGGAGCAGGCGGATTTTCAATAAGACTAAAAATTCTATCTGCATCTTGGGGCGATAAGTGAATTAGCTGTTCTGTATTAATCACTTCTTGAGCTTCTTTAACCGCAGCTTGAATGATAAATTGATTCAAAGTTGCCCCTGTCAAATCCGCCGCTTTCTGTAAAGTGTCTTTAACTGATGCCGGAAGCCTAGCTGTCACACGAGTGTCATTAGGGCTGGTACTTGCCATCTGAATTTATTTGTCAATTTCTTTTAAAATAACACAATGGTGACAAAATGACGCCATTGTGCGATCGCCCTGGGCGTATGCAATACGGCCCTGCTGATGAGTTACATTGTTGATCCCCCTCGCATCCCCCTTAAAAAGGGGGACTTTGAGGTTAAGGGGTGACTTGGAAAGGAGAACTTTTAGCTTGGAAGGAGTGACAGCAAGGCTAGAAAAGAGACAGGTTGTAGGTTGGGTGGAGCCGCCGATATTTATCCCCCTTTTTACCCAAACAATACCATCGGCGAAACCCAACATCCGAATCTTTCCTCACTAAATTAATGAGATTTTCACTATTCTCGATAACCCGCAAGGGGTTTAACAAGAGGTTTAACAAGGGGTTTAAACCCCTTGTTCATATATAGGGACAAGGGGTTTAAACCCCTTGTTAACTTGCCTTACCTGAGAATGTCTTAACCACCCTGGCGACTGCTATATATGTAGCTTGCATTCCTTCAATTTACTCCTATAAATGTACGGAATTAAATTCTAAATTCTAAATTCCCGATTCCTTAATCTTTGCCAATACCTTCTGCACCATAGGATGCTCAGATAGCACCGACCCCTGTCCCTCCCTGACTACTTTCATCAAGAATTGGACAAAATTGTTCCACACTGTAACCGTATTAGGATGCTCTGAGCCTAAAGAGTGGAATAAAATATCCAAAGCTTCCAGATACAATAGTTCAGCTTCCGAGTATCGTCCCTGGGATTCATATAATCCTGCTAAGTTGCTGAAGTCGGTAGCTAAAGAAGGATGGTTTGGAGGTAGGGATTGCTTAACGATAGCGATCGCATCTTTGTACAAAGGTTCAGCTTCTGAGTATTTTCCCTGGGAACGGTATAATCCAGCTAAGTTGTTGAGGTGGGTAGCTAATTGGGGATGGACTGGAGGTAGGGATTGCTTATCGATAGCGATCGCATCCTGGTACAAAGGTTCAGCTTCCGAGTATTTTCCCTGGGATTCATATAATCCAGCTAAGTTGTTGAAGTGGGTAGCTAAATCAGGATGGTTTGGAGGTAGGGATTGCTTAACGATGGCGATCGCATCCTGGTACAAAGGTTCAGCTTCCGAGTATTTTCCCTGGGATTCATATAATCCAGCTAAGTTGTTGAAGTGGGTAGCTAAATCAGGATGGTTTGGAGGTAGGGATTGCTTAACGATAGCGATCGCATCCTGGTACAAAGGTTCAGCTTCTGAGTATCTTCCCTGGGAACGGTATAATCCAGCTAAGTTGTTGAAGTCTCTAGCTAAATCAGGATGGTTTGGAGGTAGGGATTGCTTATCGATAGCGATCGCATCCTGGTACAAAGGTTCAGCTTCCGAGTATCTTCCCTGGGAACGGTATAATCCAGCTAAGTTGTTGAGGTGGGTAGCTAATTGAGGATGGTTTGGAGGTAGGGATTGCTTAACGATAGCGATCGCATCTTTGTACAATGGTTCAGCTTCCGAATATCGTCCCTGAGATTCGTATAATAGAGCTAAGTTGTTGAGGAGATCGCGAGCCAAGACCTTGGCTGCTGCA
>JAAHHL010000854.1 GCA_010672185.1 Caldora sp. SIO3E6
TCCGGAAGGGTTAAGCATTGGCGGACAAAAACCTTGATTTTATGGGCAATATGCTAGCGCCAATGCTTAACCCCTACAGTAGGGTGTGGGGAAAAAGATGCTCAATGGAACAATCGGTAGTACCTAATCGTAGGGTGTGTTAGCGTTTGCGCAGCATTCCGAAGGAAAGCGTAACGCACCGCATCGTGCTTACCATCACTTTTATCAGGGTTGATGAGGCTTTCTTTTTCACCACACCCCACACCCAATCTCCCTTTTAGCCTTGTTGTTACCCCTTGAGTAGCCTCACACTGCCTACTCTTCAGTCGGTACATCCGGTGGTGGCGGTGGTAACTGAACATCGCCCTCCACTGGAGTTAGGGTGTATTCTGACTGAGTAGCCATTTTGTTAGTCTCAATAATTTCAGTTATCGCTTCAACCATGTGAGACTGGGTAACTTGCTTTTCCTCTTTTGGCTTGTCTTCTCTGGCAGCAGCAACGACTGCTTGAAAAAAAGCATTTTTAATATCTCTTCCAGAGATTTCATCAAACTGCTGAGCAAGTTCTGCAAAATCTACTGATTCACTTAAAGGAAGCTGGCGGGGAATTTGAGCCTGCCAAATTTTGGCTCTGGCTTCTTCATCCGGTAAATCAAACTGCACTTTCCATCGGATTCGGCTGATAAAAGCCGGATCGTAGTTGCGGATTAAGTTGGTAGCAAAAACGACAATTCCTTCATATTGGGAAAGTTGCATCAGCATGACACTACGGGTTAAGTTCACCGCTGTATCTGTTGCCTGACTAACATTTTCTAGACGCTTCCCTAAAAAGGAATCAGCTTCATCGAAAAATAAAACTGCATTATTGTCGGTAGCAAACTCAAAGGCTTGAGCGATATTTTTAGGAGTGTCACCGACGTATTTAGATTCTAGTTGTTGGTAAGGAACTACTAAAATTTTCAGTTTGAGTGCATGAGCAAGAGCCTCAGCGGTTAGAGTTTTGCCTGTACCGGGTAAGCCAGAAAAATTGATAGATAGGGCTTTATCCAATTTGTGCTTTTCCCCCATCCCCCACTCTTGGAAGATTAAAGGTTGATACTGAATTTCAGCACGGACTAAGTCTATTTGATGTCTAGTTTTTTGGGGTAAGATAACATCATCAAGAGTGTATTTGGGTTCTTTTAGGTAGGGGGTAAAATCTAGGGATGACCTAGGAGTATCATTCTCATCCTCTGAGGGTTTTTCATTTTCGAGAGAGCTACTATCATCTCTAATGTCGTTGTTGTAGGTTAATTTCTCGCCTGCTGCTTGGCGAAATGCTCCTACTGGATCTACTCGTGGCATAGTTTAAGATACCTTGATTGAAAATTTATTCAGTAATACAGTTCCCAATTTTGCAAGCTAAAGCAATCTGCTTGTCCCCTTTCTTTCGGTAAATACTTGATTTCCTCAGGGGGCATTCCTCTCAAGCTAAATACTTCAGAAGATTTAACATCAATGTACTTTGGATCCCAAACTTCCATGATCATTTCATCTGATCCTTTACCAGCGTAGAAAATTGCATATAAGGTAGTTGCTCCTCCGAATTTTTCTATAAGAGCTGGTTGAATCCCTGAATTCCATACAGGCTCTAACTTGTCAAGGATACCCTTTGCTAAAGTTTCTCCAAACAGACGACCTAAAAAGCCAATACCTTTTCTGTTGTTACTCTGAGATTTTTGGCGATCGTTATTTGAGTACCATTGGTCTTTTATTTTCTTTCTTTGTGGCTCTGGTCTTGGCATGGCAACTACCTCCAGGAGTTAACATCAAATAATTAACATTGATTTTGCTTCAGTCAATTTGGATAATCAAAGCGTTAAAAAATAAATTGCGCTTCAGATTGCTATAAGAGTCCAGGCTGTCATGGATATTTTCTACCAATTTGAGGAAAGGGTTAAAAATACTATTGGCCTCAATTGATTGTGGTTCAGGGGGCAGGACAAATTTTTGAAAGAGCGGATTAAATAGTTGTTCGGCTGTTTTTGCCCATCGTTCGTATTCTGAATTCGTTAATCCATTATCAAGGACATAAATTTTTTCTAACCTTGAAAGAGAATTGTTACTACTGATTTCTAGATCATACCTATCTATTTTAGGAATATCATACCCCCTTTGAGCATCTCTTGTTTCTGTATCGTAAAGCCATACTTTGAGGTATTCAAAGTTACAATCAGGTAGTTGGCGACCTTGATAGAATATTATTCTGACAATTAAATCATCAAAGAATCGCTGTACTTTTTGATTGACAATACATTCACCGTTGGGAAGTCTTTCACCAGGTACTCCGAACAGTTCAATAGTTCTGAGACTACCTTCAGATTCCGGGGAGCGAAAACCTATGTCTAGAAAAATTTTCTCAGGATCGTAGGATTGAGTCATAGTTGATTTGTCTTTGAATGATTAATAATTCTCAAGCTTTAATACTTTGGCTTGACTTCGCTGTTGAGGCAAGGGAGAATTTTGAGGTGCTGGCGTCATTCTTAAAGCTTGTGATTGCTGCACTTTGAAAACTTGTGAGGGTTTACTATAAACATAGTTAGAGTCCCATATTTCCATCATTACCCAGCCTACAGTTTTTGCAGCATAAAAGATAACATGCAAAAAATCTTTCACTCCGAAAGCTTCAAGTAAAACAGAAGCAACTTCCGATGACCAAATGTTTTGCAGTGCTTGAAATAAGGTTTGAACAAAATCAATAAGTCTTTCAACGATCCAGGTTGTGACATCAACTAACCAGTCAAACACTGATTCTGCAACTCTATCCAGCCAACCACCTAACCAGGTAAAAAATCCCATCCGATTTTCTCCTTAACTTTATTTCATCTGTGAATTAGTTCCAATTCTCAAGCTCTAATACTTTGGCTTCTGATCGCAGTTCAGGCAAAGGAGAACTTTGAGGTGCTTGCTTCAATTTGAAAACTTGTGATGGCTTGCTATTAAGATTCAGAGGATCCCATAATTCCATAATGGTTTGGCCTAGAACTGCTCCAGCATAGAAGATGACATACAAAACAGATATTTCTCCAAAAGCTGCAGCTAAAGCAGGAGCAACTAATGCTGGCCAAATTTTTTGCAGTTTTTCAAATAAGGCTTTAAGAAAAGCAATTAGTCTTTCAACAACCCAGGTTGTGACATCAACTAACCAGTTAAACACTGATTCTGCAACTCTATCCAGCCAGGTACCTAACCAGGTAAAAAATCCCATCCGATTTTCTCCTTGATGCTATCTTGTCTAAGAGCTCAGCTATGCTTGCTAAGCAATATTGGGTTGCTTCCGTTATTTATGCCCAAGCTTTTTGAACTGCTGCAACGAAGTTGTTTTCATAAATCAGCAACAGCTTTTGATAAGTTATTAGCGAGGGTAGCAATTCCTAAACTTGAAAAAAGAAAACTCTGTTATGAATCATTGTCTGCTAACCATAAACCTTGCTCTACATTATTCAAACCATTTCTAAGTTTTAGCCAGCACAATTTTGGATCACTTTTGAGAGTCAGAGTCAAGTGATCTAAAGAATTGGTTGAGCATTATTGAGACAGGAGATATAGTTGAGAAATCTCAAAGTTTCTCCCAAAGGACTCAAAAAAATTAGGTGATTTCCTCAGAAAAAATTTACCTATTGTAGGGTGTGTTAGCGGAGCGTAACGCACCACATCCTAGGTACAATCATTTTAAAAATCGCCTTAGAAAAGCTAGATAGGGAAAAGAATGGGTGATAGGTAACCTACTTTTGCTAGAACCTGCTAGTGAGTCGCTCCCCCAGTTAGTTGTGTTAAAAAGACATCCCAAATAAAAGCCCAAACTGGGGAGAATTA
>JAAHHL010000855.1 GCA_010672185.1 Caldora sp. SIO3E6
TGGCACCCACATTGAGCACTAAGGTTCCGTCTTGCCAGGTAGCAGCAGAGTCTTTGGTTGTTCCTGTTTTTTGAGCTTCAGCCTTAAAACTAGTTATACCAGCAAGAATCGGCGCGATCGCTTCTTCGAGGAAAAAAATTTGCTCTGGTTGTTTCACCAATTTGGATGATAGTAAAGCTTCCCGCAAATTTAAGCGGTAGGTATCTCCCCAAGTTACTGGGGAGCCAATAATCACACCTTCGAGTTTTCCTAAGGCACTCTTCAAAGACTTTGACTCTAAACCGACGGCTCCCACTTTAATCTCCGAATCCGGTTGTAAAGCCTTTGGTGTCAACTTTGCCAACAGTGCTTGCAGAGCTCTTCTTACCCAGTAGAGGGGGACTTGCTGTTGAGAGTGCAACTGTAATTTGGGTTCCCATTCACTAGTCTGGGGACAGTAGTAGGGAATGGTGATATTCAAATAGGGCTTAAACTGTTGTAGTAAAATCCCTGGTTGGTTACTAGTTATGTTATAGCCCAAGGAACCAGCAACCATTGGTTTTGTCGGTAACTGTACCAATAGCTCTTTTGCTCCGATACCAGAGTAGGTTACTGCTGGTAAACGAAAGATAGCTTGGCTCGAACCCTTTGAACTAACCTTTGGTAACTCCTTCGACCAATATATAGGATAGCGCTGACCAGTGGAGTAGTTCAACAGGACAGCAGAAATACCAGTAGTACCAAAATCAATTCCTAAGTACCAGTTTGTCATTAGTCATTGGTCATTTGTCATTGGTCATTTGTTGTTTGGAAATTGGGAATTGGGAATTGGGAATTGGGAATGGAGAATGGAGAATGGAGAATTTTTACTTTGTCTCTCATCTCCCTTGCCTCCCTTGCCTCCCCACACTTCCCACACTTCCCACACTTCCCACACTTCCCACACTTCCCACACTCCCTCAACTCTCCTCAGGAGGGGATGAATCTAAGTCCGACTGTGGCTTATCTTGTAACATCTCGATAAAAATTTCAGTAAAGGTTTCATCATCAATTGGAAGTAGCTCTGTTGGTAGATTTTTACTATCCTCTTCTTCGACTAAGCTACTTTCTACTACTTCTTCAGTAGGAGAGGTGTTGCTGCTCTGAGTTCCTCTAGCTTCACTAATACTGGTATCAAGACCAATATCGTTGTTTACCAAGTTTAGCTGATCTAGCTCAGGTATTTCTGGGGGAAATAAATCTGGTTCAAAATGGGACTCAATTAATTCCGATGCTTCTGATGTGGAAAGGTTAAAACTAGTCTCATCCCTAATTACTTTAATCTCTTCCCCTTCATTGTGGAGGGATAACTCTTCCCAATCTTCCGCTAATAACTCCTCCGAGCGACTAAATTTGGTTGGATGTTGATTTGCTAAATTATCGGTTGCAGCAGTATTAGGGGATGTTTCTTGGTTATCTGCTAAGCTGTTTTCCTCCTGAGTAGGAAGAGCCTGAATCTCATCTTCTTCAAAATGATCAAGATCTTCACTCAACTGCTGTATGATATCTTGATCCAGAACAATTTCTCGACTTGGAGCACTATCCAACTCATCCTCTACCAGCAAAATCTCGTCTTTAGAGGCGGGAATATAGGGTTCTTCAACTGGATGAGTTTGGGGTTGAGTTTCAACAGCTGAATATGGTTGTTGTTGATTTTTGACAGAACTTACAGATGTTGGTTCGTTATTGGGTACTTGTTCTGCTAACCGAACATCAGCAACCTCTTCCACAGAAAGATAATTCAAATCCATCTGTTCCAGCAAATCTGTCAGCTTGGTAATAATGTCAACTTCTGCTGGCTCAGTAATTGTTGTTGGTGAACCAGCCTGAATTACTCTGGCTAATTGCTCCTCCTCTGGTAACTCAGTAGTTGAGTCTTCAAAAAATAGCACCTCCCAGGATTTTACTGGGTGCTCTAGGGACAACTCAGGGGTTGGTGCAACTTCTGCGGTGGGATCTCTAAATCCTTCAAAGAGAACCTCTTCTATGGAAATGGATGGAGCAAGTTTATCTAGCAAAGCCAAGTTTACTACCCCTAGCTTCGACGCCGCTGAGATAGCTAACTTCGGACTGTTGCCCTCTCTACTAACTACTTCATGGTTGCCTAATGTAGTCTTATCTAAGCTATCAAATAAGGAAGGAGGTGAGTCAGACTCATCTAACTCTACTGTCGTCGTTAAAGCATCTTTACCAAACAAAGTTGAATACAAATCATCAATTTCCTGATTAGGACTGGAGGAGTTTGGAGCTTGGCTGTCAGAGGTACTCGGTATTTCCCTATCTTCAGCTAGGAAGAGAATGTCTTCACTCAAATCTTCCTCTGGCTCATTGATATCGAGCTGAATAAGAGTATTGATCAGATCATGATTATCCAGCTCAATGCCTAAATTTTCCCAATATAGCTCTTCCATATCCAACTCCTGAGAGTTGAGTATTCCTTGCTGTGGAGGGTCAGTTAAGTTGCCAGGTTCCTGGGGAAGATATACTGATGTTTCTTGGTTATCCTCACCAGAAACCTGGTTTCTAGCAGTGGGATTAATTTCCGCTTCTGGTGGGGGAAGTTGTAGCCTTGTCTGGGTTCCTAACAAAGTCTTTGGCTCTACCATAAGACCAAGAGTCAAGTCTGCTACTTGTTGCTCCCTCAGGCTCCAATCCTGATTAGGCAATAGGGTTTGCAGGTTTTGTTGACTAGTAGTTATCTGATTGGTTGTTAGCCGCAAATCCGATGGCAATAACTGCTGTACCAAATGCTCCACCAATTCCGTACACAACCCTTCCACTTGAGAGTTTAAATTATGCATCTTTGCCATACTTTTAGACAAAGACTGCTGATAACTCTGAAGATTACTCTGTAATGCTTCAAAAATTAACCGCTGGTTAGCATCTAGATTACTCAACATTTGGTCAGAATGCTGTTGTATCTGCCGTAGTTCTTCTCTGGCTTCTAGGGATACTCTTACCCCTTCTCCTTCACCTAGGTTGGTAGGAGTGGGAACTCTTGCTCCAGTTATGGAAGCATTGCCAAATAAGTGCTCCTCCCAATTTCCTAAAATGTGAGCTAGTTTTTGACTCAAGTTCGCACTACAGCGGTGGATTAACTCTTGGGAAAACTCCGAAATTAGTTGTTGCTGTTGTAGAGTCTTTTGCTCATTCAAAAGATGCAGCCGCATCTGAGTATCTTCTTGTTGCTGAATTTCTTGAACTAAAGACTGCCGCTGTTGACGCAAAGCGTCTAAATCTGTTTGCAAGTAAGAGAGCAAATCAGCTCTCAGGCAATTCATTTGTTGAGTAACCACTTGTACTACCTGCTCTCCTGCTTCCTGAGGTGATTGTTGAACAGCTGTAGGCAGGTTTTCGGCAGCGGCAATCGAATTATCCGATGGTAGAGAAACTAAAAAATTGCGTAATTTGACCAATAATTGGTGTAAATTGTCAATATCTTGAGGCTCAGACCAGGGCAAACGAGAGTTAGCCTGAGGTAGGAGGCTATCAATATCAGAGATTAGGGATTGAATATCCTGCTGAGAAGTCACGGTGGAATTTTGCCCAGAATCAGTGCACCGAAGTAGGGGCTCTCGCATTTGGGCGATAATTTAAGTACACATAGATAAGTATACCTATCCAAATGCTTTGCTCAACCCCCTGCTATCCCAAGATTTGCATGACATGGGATTGCACGTTGTTGCTACGCTAACATATCCTACTCCAGGAGTAGCAGAATTGCACGTCTAACTAAAGGAGTAGAAGAAGCTGGTTGGGCTGAGGTAACAAAACCTAACATTAATAAGCTGTCTCGACAGAATTTTTG
>JAAHHL010000856.1 GCA_010672185.1 Caldora sp. SIO3E6
GTCTTTATTTCTGCCGAACTCCAGTTTAATTCACTTCGAGAACTTGTCTCAATGCACTCTGTTGAGCAGTTTCGCTCTCTCCTGAAGGGGAAGGCAAGCGAAATAACTCTTGATGAGCTTCATCAAATAAAACACTAATCACTCTTCAACTCAAAAATAGATACACTTTATTGATAAACCCTAATTAGAACCGCAACAAGCACTAATATCAAGTAGAAGGCAATAAAAATTTGAGGAATAGCAGCTTCAATTTTGGCCATTGATTGATATTTTTCTTTTTCGAGTACTTTCCACTCAGCCCAAAACACTGCTGCTGGCAACTGTCGTTCAAGGGCATGTATCACTTTAAATTTGGCAGTATTCATTAAACCATAGTGTCTACTGAGTTTTCGCCAAGTTAGATCAAGCATTATTCCAGCAATAGCCACCGCCAAAATAGCCCCCAGTGAAATTAAAGATGTAGGAGATTCTAAGTTTTTAAGAGCAAATGCAGCTACCGTTATTAGAGAAGCATTAGCAGTCAAAAAAATACTGTGAGATGTTTGACGCCGTGCGACTAACTTTTCCATCGTATCGACATAAATTTTGTACTGCTCCAAGAGTAGTTTCATTTTATCTAGACTGACAGAAGAGTCTATCAAGAAAAGTTCCTTGCTCAGATTAATTTCTGTTTCTACGTTCTCATCCATATCTATAATAAGAAGATGATATAGATAAATTATAAACTGGTTAACTTCATTTACTCTGGATTCCACCATACCCAGCTTAGTCACTCCTTTGTGCCCTTTGTGCCTTTGTGGTAAAAATGACCTCCAAGCCCTAAGTATACAAAGCGAGAAACTGACTTAGGAAAAAGGCTAGGGCTGCACTACCCAGAGGAACTGTAAGATTATCAATGCCTAATTTGGAGAAAGTTTCGACTACTGTAGCAAATAAAGCGATCGCGGCTGCAACTAAATAAGTTTGCCAAAGATTGCCCTGAACGCTCAACAGAATCAGACTGCAAACAAGATAGCTAGCACCAAACATGGTTAGAGAGCCTTCCCAGCTTTTTTTGATACCCCAGATGTGATATTGATGCCTACCCCATTGTTGACCAATCAATCCAGCAAGTCCATCTCCCCAAGCCATAACTAAAATTCCAATTGCAGCATACTGGTATTGCTGGAGAGGCCAAAACCAAGCAACAAGGACGCCGATGCTGATTGCATAGAAAAATGTGCCTAAGCTTTTGCGTCCGACACTGTTGATACCAGGTAAAATCGGAATATAATAGGACAAAAGTGCGATTAAACTGGTAATGATAGAAGCAGCAATACCGACTGCTTCCGGTATTTGCAGCCACCAAGCAAGTAAAATCACATTGCCAGTACCGATGTGAACTATCTTACGGCTAAGTTCTGATTCGTTCTCTGTATAGCGATGTAGAGTTTCCGCTACAAGGACAATAGTAACTAAACCCAGGGCAACGACACCAATTTTGAGCCACAAGGGTGAGACTGATTCTAACCAGGGTAGAGAATGAAGCAAAGACCTAATAAGATGAGTGAAGCCTGACTACTACTTTATTATCCTTGTTCCCAGAGTTTTTTTATGAAAACTTTACTCATTTGGCTAATTCGAGGCTACAGATCCTTTATTTCACCTCTATTTCCTCCCACCTGTCGCTTTCAACCTACTTGCTCCCAGTACGCTCTAGAAGCAGTAAATCGCTTTGGTTGGTGGCGTGGTAGTTGTCTGGCGGTGCGGCGCATCTCGCGCTGTCATCCTTTACATCCCGGTGGCTATGATCCAGTGCCTCCAGTGGTTGAACCGAAAAAGCCGGTTCAGTAGAAACAATCGATTCACTCTACCCTCTCTTCAGACTGAGCTTCAATTTCTGCTACTGCCGTATTTAGCTCCATCTCTAACTGCTCAACTGTTGGTAAACTTTCCTGAAGCTGTTCTGGTAGTTTGTCTCCCAAGTGGTATGTAGATACTCCAATAGGTTGATTCATTCCTTTAAGTGCATACTCTACCACGGTTTTTTTCTGCGAGCGGCACAAAATTATACCAATCGTAGGTTTATCTTCGGGGTGGCGTAGTAGAGCATCCACCACATTTACATAGAAGTTGATTTGACCGGAATACTCAGGTCTAAATTCTGTCATCTTCAGCTCAATGACCACAAAACAACGTAATTTTAAGTGATAAAACAATAAATCAAGAAAAAATTCATCTCCTTCAACCTCTAAACGATACTGGTTTCCTACAAAGGAAAAACCAACACCAAGTTCGAGCAGGAAGTCGCGCATATGCTTAACAAGTGCCTGTTCTAGTTCCCTTTCGTGTGCTTCCTTGCGTAAACTGAGAAATTCAAAGCTGTACGGTGATTTCAATAACTGTTGAGCTAAGTCTGACTGTGGCTTAGGTAAAGTCTGCTCAAAATTGGTGAGGGCGTCTCCTTGGCGTTGATACAAACCACTTTCAATCTGATGGACGAGGACATTGCGACTCCAACCATTCTCCATCGTTTGCTGAATGTACCAAAGGCGTTCTGTTGGTTCTTTCACTGCATCCAAAATGCGAACATTGTGTCCCCACGGTATTTGTGCAACAAGCTGTTGCACAATTAGCTCATCAGGGTATGCTTCACTCAAAGTTCGCATATACTTGAGATTTCGAGAGGAGAATCCTTTCATTTCTGGGAAGGACTTCTTGAGATCTTGCGCTAATTGGTCAATTACCTTGGCTCCCCACCCCTGTTCCTGTTGTCGGATGAGAATATCTCGACCAATTTGCCAGTAAAGAAGCACCAATTCTCGATTAACTGACACTGCTGCACGTATCTGAGCTTTACGGATACGCTCTTTGAGATCTCGCAAAAACTCATCATAGTTTTCAAACACCGAAGATGGCAGATTCGACACAGGAAATCTCCAGCAAGCATCCGTTGATTATAAGTAAAATTGGTTATATTTTAAATCCGGCTATCGTATTAGCCTGCTTATTAAGTTCAAGTGATTGGAGGAAGACCGCACTCTACAAGTAGAGTCAGCGTCGGTAGGGTGTCACTGCGTTGGAGTTGCCGTACTTTCGGCAATCTGTTTCCCTTGGGTCAACATATACTCCAGAAAAGTCTGAGCAACGACAGATAGTTGCTTTCCTTTGGGGTAAACAGCATACCAATAACGCTCAATGGGAAATTTTTCCACATCCAAAATAGTCAGCTGTCCGTTAGTTCCTTCAAGTGCTAAGGTATGACGAGATAATGCAGATATTCCTAATCCACCAGCGATCGCTTGTTTAATTGCTTCGTTACTACCCAAATCCAAGCGTACTTTGAGAGAAATTTTATGTTCCTCAAATAAATCCTGTACTGCTTTGCGGGTTCCTGATCCTGGCTCTCTCATAATAAAAGGCTCAGCAGCAATACGTTCCAGGGAAATCTGTTTCTGTTTAGCTAAGGGATGATTTGCTGGTGCCAGGACAATCAAGGGGTTTTCTAGTACTGCTTGGTAGGTGATATCAAGATTGTCTGGCAGTTGACTCATAATATACAAGTCATCCAAATTCTCGCTCAGGCGACGAAGGATGTATTCGTGGTTAGTCACCTGGAGAGAAATATCAATACCTGGATAATGCTGACAAAATGGACCTAATAAGCGAGGAACAAAATATTTAGCTGTTGTAATCACCGCTAGGCGTAGGCGTCCTTGTTTTAAGCCCTTTAAATCTGACAGAATCATCTCAAACTTGTCTAATCTGTCAAAGAGTTCTCGACAAGTTTTGAGGAGTTCCTCACCAGCTTGTGTTAGATAGATACGCTTGCCTACTTGATA
>JAAHHL010000857.1 GCA_010672185.1 Caldora sp. SIO3E6
TAGGGAGCTGAGGGAGCTGAGGGAGCTGAGGGAGTTGAAGGAGCTGAGGGAGTTGAAGGAGCTGAGGGAGTTGAAGGAGCTGAGGGAGTTGAAGGAGCTGAGGGAGCTGAGGGAGTTGAAGGAGCTGAGGGAGCTGAGGGAGCTGAGGGAGCTGAGGGAGAGAAGGAAGATATTGACCTATTCTCAATTCCCGATTCCCGATTCCCGATTCCCGATTCCCAAACAACAAACAACAAACAACAAACGACAAACAACAAACAACAAACAACAAACAACAATAACTACTGCTGCACCACTTGACGGATTGCCCTTTTTTGGTCTAAGAGTTCCTCAAAGTCTTCATCGTTGTATCCCAATTCCAAGCTCTCAACGTAATTCACCTTGACTTCCTCTAGAAAATCTACTAATAAGGACTCAATTTCTGTTACTGTTGGCTTGTTCTGTACTTCATTGCCTAAGACTTCTTTAAGATTTTCTAGCAATTGTTGAAACAGTTTTTCGCCAACCGGGTCTTCTTCAATTGCCAAGTGAAGGCCATCATAGAGGGACTGGAGAACTTCTTGAGAAATTCTTTTAGTCAGTTGATTCTGTAATTCTTCTAGACCTGGTAGTTGACTTAGTTGCTGATAAGCTGGAGATTGATTAATTGCCCTATCCAAGTTGTGTTGTAACAAGGCTTCCAGATCCGGTTTAATTTTAGGGAGAATTTGATAAACCGTTGTTTTCACAGCTATGTTAGTAAGAGCCGCGATCTCATCAGTGTCATTGAGGTCAATATAAGGTCGAACTTCTTTTTGCATTAGCCACTTGGTCAGCTCTCCTTGGCGAATGGCTCCTTGAACTTGGTTAATCAATAAAATTGCCACTACCTCTGTCATATCTCCAGCAATTTTGACCACAAACCCCTGACGTGCTAGCTTTTGGATGCGGCTGGAATTCAATAATTTGGCTTGGTCTAAGCGAATCGTTACAGGAATAATCCGCAGCCAGCGCAAAAATGGTAGCAGTAGTAAGATATCATACCAGCGCCAGAGCATCGCATCTAGCCAACTAACACCAACACGACGATGGCTGATAAACCAGGTACGGGCTAGGAATTCTACACCAAAAATCACAAAGAAGGGGAAGTCAATAAGCCCAAATAAGTCTAAAAAATCCCCATTTTCTCCAATCGGACGGAAGTAGTTAGTTTCGATTAAAGGTCTAATCTCATCATTGAAAAAATTCAGTTCTTCTAACGGTTCTGCTGCTAAGTTTTCTTTGCTCCAGAATTGTCTAAATGCATCTTTGGATGAATCCTGTTGGTTGGGAACGTGCTCACGCATCTTATTTTTGATTTTTTCCAAAGTTCCCGTCTTGTTAGCTACCTGAAACGGATTGGCATCGATCATGTCTACGCTACGAATGCGTAAACTTTTCAGGATAGCTGTTGCTTCTGGAGATTCTAGATCGGTCAGCTTATCTTGCAGTTCATCCACCTTGAGCAAATACTGCTGTGTATCTCGGTAGGGTACAATACCTTTAACTGGGTCATAAAACTGTGTGATATCAGGAATAGGGATTGGGACTGGAAAGCCTTGAGACTCTACTGGGCCTATATTGAAATTAAAAACCTGTATTTTGCGTTGCAGCCAGAAATCTCGCAAGGGAATGTAGGTTAAATCAAACATTACTAGAAGCAGGTTTAGCAATGCTAACATCGCCATAGCTCTTTCAAACCAAAGATTCTGGCGGGTTTTGCCTCTACTCTTAGGCTTGATTGTTTTTGGGATATTTATTTGGTTGAATTTTTGCAAAGATGACATGATTTAGTTAATAGTACTTGATATCAGCTTTTAGCTGTGGAGGATGCTAGGGGCGTTAGCATTTGGCTATATAATAGTTGAATTCCTGCAAAATTAGGCTTTGTCTATATCCCAGATGAAATGCGATCGCGCTCGTTCATGCTTACTTTGGCTCGATAGCGATTCCCATTTCCCACAGCTGCTGGTATGATTTCGCTATTTTCACCCCTGATGCACAATCACTGTAGGTATGCATATCAAGCACTCGCTGTCAACCCTTTGGGTATGACGGGAGCTTGTAAAAAGCTCAATCATTGACCAAACTCAGTGTAACTAGGGCTTGGGAGAATAAGTCGTAATTTTCGGGTTTGAATAGGTGTTAGGTGGTAATGGCGTGACACAGCTAAAATGGTGGAATAGACGTAGGTTGGGTCGAGGCAACGAGACCCAACACGCTTTGTGCGCTTTGTCACGCCAGTAGGTGAGGTTTTAGGTTTTAGGTTTTAGAGAATTTCAATCTGCCCAAGCCTATCTATTAAATCGCCACGTCGGAAGGTGGCAGACAGTTGCTGCAAAGAAGTTGGCTGCTCTCCATAAAGATTTTGAAGTGCCTGTTGAACATCTTGTACTGAGGCATTGAAATAAGCTTCGCCGTTTTGTTCAATAAGCTGCTGAGCCAACGGAAAGTTTTGGTGGCTGATATCCCTCATTTGAATGTTCATATTACTGAGAAGTCTTCGCCCCATCTGCATGGCAATAAAGCATGAAGCATAACGAACTAAATCAGGATCACTTGGTTTTGGTCTTTTGCGTCGATTTTCAGCAATTCTGTACAATCTAACAGCAATCACAACTTGTGAACCATTAAGCTCTTCAGTGAAGATTGAATCATACAGCTTCCCAAAGTGTTCACGAGAGAAGAACTTGGCCTGATGAGGCTTCCCTCTCCATACAGACAGTACTGCCTCTGCCGCTACTCCTGAAGTAATATCTGTAGATTGGGCACTATAATCAGAGCGCTTACGCCAATAATTGAATCCCAATTGTTCGATATCCATTTCTAATCTTAACTGGCGTTCATCATTAGCGCGTAAGTCCTTAAGATCTACTGGATTTTGACTGTTAGTAGCATAGGTAATTTTTTGAACCAGGTCATTGTTATCACGAGGCAATTGATAAAGTCTGAGCAGGACATAAGCTTGAGCATTTTGGTCAAGCAAATCAGGCTCCTGCAAAGTTTTAAATATTGTAATGCAGGTCTGGCCACCATTAATAATTTGTAAATTTTCGACACGTACCTGATAATCACCATCTTGTAGTGCGTTATAGGAAAAACTGTCACAAGTCAGAGTTATACCATTATTGTAAAAATAAAAATTGTTTTTTTCGTTACTAGTTAAAGTCTGGCGAATACCTTCATTAACGCGATTGCCCTGCAAGCCTAGATAACGACGAATATTGCGTTCTAGTAATTGTTCACCGTGCCGCTCAATAAGTGCTGCAATGTTGGCAACCGAAATCCTAGCCACAAGTACTCGGCTAAAGTCCATATCTTCAACTATAGCTTTGCCACTTAGCTGTAAAGTATCCTTGACTGGCTTAGATGCTTGTAGGATTTTTACTAAGCGCTCGTGATTGACATGCTCCCATGTAACTTGATCGCCGAAACCAGCTCTTTCAATTGCTTCCTGAGCTGATGCATTCCACTTCAATCCGTTATTACAAGCTAGTGCCCGAACCTGTGGAATATATCCGTCCCGAATTAAGCTACGAGCTTCTTCTACCTTGGCAAGTAGTCGCTGATTAACATGCTCTAATTGAGCTGTTGGATTAAACAAATACTTAATTGCATTGATGAGACTATCTATGCCTTCTGCGGGGAAATTAGAGTTACCTTCTAGGTTATTTTTGTACTTAGCCTGAAATAGGCTAACAGTAAACTCACCATCATATTCTTCAGAAATATGCATGGCATCTACACCAAAATCTCCGCTTCCGACCGTTAGACAATCGAAAGTATGCTCACTGCCTAGA
>JAAHHL010000858.1 GCA_010672185.1 Caldora sp. SIO3E6
CCTGCCTCCTACCTCCTGCCTACTGCCTCCTGCCTACTGCCTACTGCCTCCTGCCTACTGCCTCCTGCCTCCTGCCTACTGCCTCCTGTTTATCGCCTAGTTCCAGTAGTAACCTTATCTTCTTTCATGGCTTCCGTTTCCAGAAGTTCTTCTTCCTCGTACTCAAGAGAATCTTCTATCAGGGATAGAGCAGCAGGATGATCTACACCATTGATAATGGCTCCCAACAGGGGTAGTTCCGCTTCCAGAAGTTCTTCAACACCCGTAGATAAAATACTTTCTTGGGTGTAACCTGGTCGAGTGACTATAATTATACCGTCGGCCAGGGGTTCGAGTAATAGAGCATCATTGCACAAGGATAGAGCAGGAGAGTCTACAACCACTAAATCAAAACGACCCTTGGCATCCTCAAACAACCGCTTGAGTTCGCTAGATTCCAGAATCGCAGCAGCTTTACGATGGGGGCCAGGACTAGGTACGATGTAGAGATTCTCAATATCTGGAGCTAATTCCATACAGTTACTCAGGGAGCTGTAGTAACTTAAAGGTTCAACACTGGCATTAGGGTCAGGAGTGAGTTTTAGGAAGTTAGCTTGGGAAGAAGAACGCACGTCTGCTTCCACTAACAGGGTACGTTTACCTGCATGAGCCGACGCGATCGCTAAGTTGTAAGCACTGACTGTTTTACCTTCCTCCTCTATGGTACTAGTAAGCAACACCACCTTTAAGGATTTATTTTCCCCCATGAGGAGGTTACTACGGAAGCGCTCATAGAACTCCACATAGGGAGAATCTGGCTTGCCTAAAATACCGGTTTCTTCCCAAAGGGGATCCAGAACTTTGATTAGAGGTAATTCTCCCAATACCAATACATCCCTTTGTGCTAGAGCCAACTTGATATCCTCTGGGGTGTAGAAGGTATTATCCAAACTTGCCAACAAGAGAATCAATCCACCAGAAACCAGCAAGCCAATAACTGCTCCCCCTAATAAGGAAACGATGGGGCTCGTTGCTGGCTCCGAGACTTCTTCGACTTGGGGCGGCTGTAACAAGCTGAGACTACTCACAGTCTCCGTCTCCGCTGCTGTCGCATCTGCTAAGGCTGCCTCTAAGCGATTGTAAAATTGCAATTTTAGCTGAACCTGATTTTCCAGCCTTGCTTGCTCTAGCTGTTTATTGGGGAGCAGTTGATACTCCAATCGGAGTTCCTGCTCAGTGTTGATGGTAGTTTCGAGTTGTCGTTCTAGTGTATCCCGCTGGGTTTGTAATTGTACCAACTGGTTAGCTAATTCCTGCCTTGCGGGATCTAGGGCACTATCTTGGCGAATTTGGGTGGCAGCTAACCTTTCCCCAAAGCCGTTACCACCGATTACCTCACTGGCTCTGGAGCGCAACATTTCTTCGTAAGTTGCTTGACTTTTGATTAAATTCTCCACTTCAGGGTGGGTGTCTCGATAACCCTGATTCCTGAGCAATTCTATCTGTGTCTCAGCCCCCAAAATCTGACCCCGTAGATTATTAATAATCGGATCAGCACTTAGAGCAGAAGAGGCATAAGCTTGGTCTGGATTCAAACCCAGTCTTGATTGTAAGCTAGTGATTTGAGCATCAATACCTTCCAACTCTAGTTTAATTTGCCTTTGCTGTTGTTGGCTACCAGTAATCCCGCCCACCAAAGTACCGTCTTGAGCCGCCAACAAAGCTGAGCCTTCATTGCGAATATACTGTTCTAACTTATTTTCCGCTGCAATAAGTTCCTTCTTCGCTTCCGGCAACTTCGTTTCAATAGACTTGATAATTTCCCTCAGCCTGGTGGTGTTGATCAAGCGACTTTGCTCAACCATTTGCTGCATCAGGACTTCCAAGGTTGCTCCTGCGATTTCCGGGCTGCGTTGATCCGAGTATTTAACTTGAATGACTTGTGGCTTATCTTTCTTGGGAAAAGAGATTTCTACACTTCTGACAATGTCTTGTGGCTTAATTTGCGCTTGCTTTGCTGCCTGTTGAGCTACATTGTCTGCTAGCAGCAAATCATCGTTAAGTCGTCTACCTTGTTCAAAAATCTCTCCCCCAGTTTCGGAAAACAGTTTGAGAGGAGTGTTATAGGCTAGAGCTCCTTTAGCCAAATAACTAGGGGGAGGCGCTGGTTGGAGGGCAACAATACCCGATATTCCCACCACTAGGCTAAAACTGGCAAGTCCAATCAACTTATGTTGATCTAGGGCAATGAGATAGCGTTTGAGAAAAGGTGGAGTCATGGGAATTTAGAATTGGGAATTGGGAATTGGAAATTGAGAATTGGGAGGGGGAGAATTCAATCAAAGTCCCCCTTGTTAAGGGGGATTTAGGGGGATCTCCGAGTTTGAAGACACGCCCTAGCCCACGGCAACGGCTTTCTGAACTGCTTTCAGAGTACTAGCCGGAGTTTTTACGATCATTCTAGTTTAGTTATCGCTGTGGGGACAAACCAGTTTGATCGTATCTTGACGTTAGGATATTGCTACATCCAGATAAAAATCTGATTCTGACAATTCTCAAGAGAGGGGAAGATACCTTTCTGTTGTTTTTGCTGCTGTGCCGTTGATTTTTATAAGCTTTTAAGTCCTGGTACCGGTGTTCAATTCTCAATTCTCAATTCTCAATTCTCAATTCTTATTATTACGATTCCGGGGTATCTCATAAGTCATAAAATCGTGGGCTAATTTAGTTTTAGGGAAAATTGCCCGTGCTTCCTGAAGCAAATCATCTAAAATAATGTCATTTCCTGGAGCATAACGGGGGCTGAAGTGGGTCATAATTAGTTTCCGAACCCCTGCACTCAGGGCAACCTGTGCTGCCATAGTGGAAGTGGAATGCAAGCGATCAAAAGCTAGTTGGGCATCTTGATGAGCAAAGGTAGCTTCATGAACTAACACATCTGCCCCTTGGGAGAGTTCGATCGCTTCCTCACAGAAAACAGTATCCGTACAGTAAACAAATTTACGCCCTAATTCTGGTGGCTCACACAGCTGGGAACCCTGAATTTGCCGTCCATCTGGGAGGCTTACCGTTTCCCCCCGCTTGAGCTTGCCATAAATTGGTCCTGGAGGAATGCCCAAAGCTGCAGCTTTTGCTACATCAAAGCGTCCTGGTCGGTCTTTTTCTACTACCCGATAACCATATGCCGGGACACGATGCTTAAGATTACCACAGCTGACGAGAAATTCTTCATCCTCGTATAATAATGCCCCAGGTTCTACGGAGTGAACCTTGACGGGGAAAGAAAAAGAAGTACGAGAGTACTTTTGGCAACTACGGAGATATTCATCTAAACCAGCAGGACCATAAATATCAATGCGGCTGGGATTACCAGCTAAGCCACAACTTGCTAAAAGTCCCATTAAGCCGAAAGTGTGATCCCCGTGCATATGGGTGACGAAAATTCGTCTAATTTGACTGATTTTGAGCTCACTACGGAGTAGTTGATGCTGAGTACCTTCACCACAGTCAAATAGCCAGACTTCGGCACGTTGAGGTAGACGCAACGCAATACTAGAAACATTACGCGATCGCGTCGGCACTCCGGAGCTTGTTCCTAAAAAAGTAATTTGCACGGGAATTGTTGTTTGTTGTTTGTTGTTTGTTATTTGTTGTTTGGGAATGTCTTCCTTGTCCTCCCTATCGGGTGAACGAAATTTTGGGTGGGATTTCTTGAGCGTTGTATCCAAAAATTATCAGTTCTCTCTTCTTCCTCCGCTCCTCCGCTCCTCCGCTCCTCCGCTCCTCCGCTCCTCCGCTCCTCCGCTCCTCCGCTCCCCACCCTTTTTTTCGCTCACA
>JAAHHL010000859.1 GCA_010672185.1 Caldora sp. SIO3E6
CTTAAAGGTAAAGCGGAGCATGTTGAACACAACGGGAAGTATATCTATCCAGAGTTTCCACTGCCCACAGTCATACGACTGCGACATTACGTTCGAGTCCCTTACAAAGAAATTCCTCTTACCCGTAGAAATATCCTCCACCGTGATGGTCACTCTTGTCAATACTGTGGTTACACCGGTGATGATTTAACCCTAGATCATGTGATTCCTCGTTCTCGCCAAGGGGGAGATTCCTGGGAAAATATGGTCACTGCTTGTGTACGCTGTAATGTAAAAAAAGGTAACCGCACTCCCAAAGAGGCAAGTATGATACTACGGACTCAACCCCGTAAACCTTACAGTAGTCTCCACTTTGAAGTTGCTAAGCATGTCAAAGGTGGACTACATCAAGAGTGGCGCAAATATGTGATTGGTGTTTAGTAGTCATTGGTCATTGGTTATTGGTCATTGGTCAATAATATAGCAATCCTCAATAGGATGTCATAAGTGATCGGCTGAAACCCAGGTATAGCAAGGAGCATTGTTGATAAAGTACCACGATCTAGATAGGATTGCGATACAAAGGACAAAGGACTCATGACAAATATCTTGGCATTGATGACAAATAATAGTTGAATGTAGAAATATGGTAATTAGTTTTTAAATGTATGGCAACAATAACATTCAAAGTTCCTAGTATTGCTTGTGATGGCTGTGCTAAGACGATTAAGGAAGGAATCCTCAGTCATAAGCCAGAAGCTAAAGTAGAAGTGGATGTAACAACAAAAGTAGTTAGCATTGACACTGAAGCATCTGAAGAGGCAATCAAACAGATGATTACCTCTGTAGGTCATACAGTCGAATAGAGAATTCACATATTGTAGGGGCGGGTTTAGCAACAATTTAAGCCATGTTAACCAAAATACTCATATCAAAACCCGCCCAACTCAATTGAGCATGGGGAATGAGGAAGATTGGATGAACAATGGTCTTTTTGTCGGTATGGTTACCTTGGATTTGGTTTATCTCATTGACCAATTACCCAGCAGTAACCAAAAGGTAGTAGCTTCTGACTATACAGTTGCTGCGGGGGGGCCAGCAACTAATGCGGCAGTAACATTTAGTTACTTGGGCAATCAAGCAACTATTTTAGGGGTTGTTGGCAACCACCCAATTACTGAGCTAATTAGAAAGGATTTGGCAACTTACAGGGTGGGAATTGTTGATCTTGACTCCACTGTCCTTGAACCTCCCGCAGTTTCATCAATTCTGGTTACTCAAAGCACAGGCGATCGCGCAGTCATTTCCCTTAATGCTACCAAGATACAAGTCGGCAGTGACCAACTACCTCTTGACATTCTCTCTGGAATTGATGTAGTGATGATTGATGGTCACCAAATGGCAGTCGGACGCGCGATCGCTCAGCTAGCTAAAAGCAATGATATTACAGTAGTCATTGATGGTGGCAGCTGGAAACCAGGATTTGATGAGGTTTTGCCTTTTGTTGATTATGCAATTTGCTCTGCTAATTTTTATCCACCGGGTTGCAGTAACACTGAGGAGGTAATTAACTATCTTACCGCTGCTGGAATTCCTCATATTGCGATTACCCAAGGGGAAAAACCGATTAGATACTATAGCCTCGGAGTATCAGGTGAGTTACCAATTCCTTCGATTACTACAGTTGATACCTTAGGTGCCGGTGACATTTTTCATGGTGCTTTCTGCCACTACATTCTGGAGGAGGATTTTACTGACGCCTTGAATTCTGCAACCAAAGTTGCTGCTCGTTCCTGCCAATTTTTTGGTACTCGCAAGTGGATGCAAGGGTAAGGAATAGGAACTGTTCATTAATTAATAATGTATAATTACCTCTGGTTAAAATCGAGAGGATTGAATATAAGGAAATCTAATAGCACTTTTTCTCTTTAGAAGGAGGGGCTTTAAACTAGATTTATTAATTATCCATTATCCATTATCAATTATCAATTATCCATTGGTAACAGTAGGGTTAAAGCACTGGTGTTAACTGATTGCCCCTTTTGTGATATTCTTTGTTCGCTAAGACTCAACCCTTTGGTAGAAGATTTATGTCAAAGCATTCTATAAGTAGATGCTATTCCAGATAAGCTATTGCCACCTCAAGAGAGTGTAGAAAGCTCATTAACTACCTTCATTCGTCCTCGGTAACAAGCACGTAATAATCTATCGATAGCAGCTCTCTCGTCTTCTGTTAGGGACTCATCGAGCATTGCTGCCATTAATCCATATTGATCGGCACGGGTAATGCAACCGGAACTAGTGGTTTGAGCAAATAGCTCAGATATTGCGCCCGGTATAAGACTTACTGTAGCTTGCATGGAATAAAAAGAAACTTAAATTTATCTACTGTAAAGAAATAATATTCTCCTGGTGGAGTTTAGGGGTGTGGGGTCATACCCCACAAGCGGGGAAGTCTAGGAAGTATCACAGGTCTAGGTTTGTAATATTTCGGTGAAGATAAAACAAGGGAGGAAAGTGGGAAAGTGGACAAGGAAGATTTTTTCCCATCAACCCCTTATTAATTATCCATGATCCATTACTAATTGTTAATTGTTAATTATTAATTGTTAATTATCAATGAAACCATACCAACATTACTTGACGTTAATTGGGGTGATTGCCTTGGGAGCAGTCTTGAGATTTTGGCATCTAGACTTAAAACCGCTCTGGTTAGACGAAGTAATTTCGTCTTTATTCAGTCTAGGACAAAGTTATGATGATTTGCCTTTAGAGGTAATGTTTTCCCCTTCCATGCTGGAGACAATTTTTACTTTTAAACCAAACATCAATTGTACCGCAATCACGGAAAATATTGCCAATCAATCAACCCATCCTCCTCTGTTTTTTTGCTTAATGCATCAGTGGTTGAGTTGGGTTCAACCATTAGATATATCCCTGAGTTGGAAGATGCGATCGCTCCCAGCTTTAATGGGGGTGATGGTAATACCAGGAATTTACTGTCTCAATCGTCTCGCTTTTTCTCCAGCTGCGGGATTAATGGGAGCTGCTTTCATGGCGGTTTCTCCTTTTGCTGTTTATCTGTCCCAAGAAGCACGTCACTACACTCTACCAGTACTATTAATTACCTTAGCGCTGCTGGCATTATTACTAATTCAGCATTATCTTTATGTCCGACGGCAACCGCCACCATTGCTGATTTGGTTATCTTGGGGAATGATCAATAGTATTGGTTGCTATGTCCACTATTTTTTTCTGCTGGCTTTTATTGCCCAGTTACTAACTCTTATCGGACTTATGTACTGGCGACGAAAGTTGTTACCTAGGGGTAGTTGGCTGTCGGTAATGCTAGTGGTGCTAGGAGTCGTCGTGAGCTATTTGCCTTGGCTACCAGTTTTGTTGGAGGATTTTAGAAGTCCAGTAACCAGTTGGCTCCCACAACCGGAACATGTTGCACCTCTCTATCAAACCCTAGTAGCTTGGCTGACAATGGTGATAGTTCTGCCGGTAGAAAATCAGCCATTGTGGATTCAGATACCGTCTGTCTTATTAACAATCGCGTTTGGTAGTTGGCTAGGCTGGAAATTTTTTCTGGGAGTAAGGCAACTCTGGCAGCAGCCTCAAACTCATTTAGCTACCCTTACTCTTTCAGGTTTTATTTTCTGTGTAGCACTGCAATTTGTGGCGATCATCTACTTCTTAGGTAAGGATATTACGATCGCTCCTAGGTATCATTTTGTTTATTATCCAGCTGTATGTGCTTTGCTAGGAGCCAGTCTGGTGCAAGGAGGCAGGAGGCAGGAGGCAGGAGGCAGGAGGCAGGAGGCAGGAGGCAGG
>JAAHHL010000086.1 GCA_010672185.1 Caldora sp. SIO3E6
TAGAATCTACTGTTGAACTAATTACTGCTCAAGATTCAGAAGTAGTTGCAACGGAATTGGAAAATCAGGAAGCGAAAGATTCTCTCCTAGAAAGTATTTGGGGAGGAGCTTTGGTAAGCCAAGAGATGAGTGATTCTGAATTAGAGCAAAAGTCTTATGTAGGGGCAAAGCATTTGGGAGATAATTCATCGATAACACCCAAGGTATACAATCCAACTGCTTTGCCCTCCGACGGTTTGAAAACAGGCTCTGTCACCAAAGATGCAGAGTTAGTGGTAACTCAAGTAGATACTGGAGAAGAAGTAAAACCGCAGCCAAAAATCAACCCATCTCAGACAAATAAAAATCAAGTTCCCCAATCTAATCGCCAATCCAGTACAGTACGAGTCAATGTCGAACATTTAGAGTATTTAAATTACACTGTTGGGGAGTTGTTAACCAACCAAAACCGTCAGTCCCTTCAAAATGACCAATTGCGGATAGCAGTAAAAACCCTCCTCAACCGCCTCCAAGAACATCAGCAACTACTCAGTCAACTGCAAGATTGGTCTGATCGTTTATTTATTTTGTCAGAAAAACAACATACTAAAGACTGGCAACTGGGAACACAAGAGACACGGAGACCAGGGAGATATTCCCAAACAACAAACAACAAACAACAAACAACAAACAACAAACAACAAAACCGATTTGATTCCCTAGAACTAGACCAATATAGCGAATCTCAGCTCTTAGTTCAGTCGGTTTTGGAAAATGCTGTGCAATTAACAGAAGCTACTGATGCGATTGAGCTATTTTCCACCCAGTCTAATCAAACCCTGGAAAAACAACGTCGGTTGTTGACTAATACTCGTGATTTCCTGATGGAAGCGCGGATGTTACCCTTGGGAGAACTCCTCAGTCGCTTTCCTCAGGTTCTACAACAGTTGTCAACCTTACATAAAAAGCCAGTAACTCTCAAACTTCATGGTAAGGAGGTTCTGGTGGATAAGGTGGTGGCTCAAAAGTTGTATGATCCCCTGCTACATCTAGTTCGTAATGCTTTTAGCCACGGAATTGAGCCTTCCGAAATTCGACAACAACTAGATAAACCTAGTGAAGGTACAATTGAAATCCATGCTTGCCATCAGGGTGGATACCTAGTGATTGAAGTTCGTGATGATGGGCAAGGATTGGATTTTGAGAGGATTCGCCAACGAGCCGTAGAACTTCTTTACTCACCAGAAAGAATTAATAGTCTCAATGAGGCTCAACTGACAGATTTACTGTTTGAAGCAGGTTTTTCCACAGCTTCTGGAGTTAATGATCTTTCTGGAAGAGGGATAGGTTTAGATGTAGTTCGGAACCAGTTAAAATCCCTCCAGGGTTCAGTCACTATTGATTCTCAACTTCATCAAGGTACAACCTTCAGACTGCAAATTCCCTTAAGTCTAACCATTAGCAATTTGTTGATTACTCAGGTAGGTAATCAAACTTATGCTTTATTAGCTGATGCGGTGGAACAAATCCTTATTCCTCAGGTGGAACAAATCCGCTCTTGGGAGGGTGGTAAAGTACTCCGGTGGGGTACGGGTACTGATGAGCAACTCATCCCAGTTTACCAACTTGCCGATGCCCTAAATTATTATTCACCAGTTCAGAAATCTTTATCTCTTCCATCGAACCATGCCTTTGCTCAACAACAACAGGTAAAACCCATCATTCTTATCCGTTGTCAGGATAAACTTCTGGGGTTAGAAGTGGATCAATTGCTTGGGGATCAGGAATTGGTAATTCGTCCTCTGGGAGGGATAATTGCTTCTCCTCGCTATATCTATGGAGGGAGTATTTTAGCTGATGGGCGGTTGGCTCTGGTACTTGATGGAACAGTATTGGTGCAGCGTCTGTGGCAGCAACAAAGTAATGAGGCGATGGAGCAGAATTTTGTTGATGGAGTCTCCTATATACTTCCACCCACAGGACAACAAAAACAGTTACCAACCGAGATTCTTGCTGCTAATCAACCTAGTTCAGCAAAACTATCACTCCTCACTTCTGAAGAAGATTGGATACTAACAAGAAAAAAAATGGCTCTCCTGGTGGATGACTCAATTACCGTGCGCCAAACTTTGTCAATGACTCTAGAGAGGGCTGGTTATCAAGTATTGCAAGCTAAGGATGGTTATGAAGCTCTTGAGCAACTGCGGAGTCATCAAGAAATTCAGGTAGTGCTCTGTGATATTGAGATGCCTCGCATGAATGGCTTTGAGTTTCTTAAGCATCATCAACAAGACTCTAGCTTGAAAACAATTCCAGTGGTGATCCTAACTTCTCGCAGTGGAGATAAACATCGATTAATTGCTGTGGAGTTAGGGGCAACTGCTTATATCACCAAGCCTTATCTAGAGCATCAATTATTAGCGACAGTGGAAGATGTATTACAAGGTGTTAGGTGTTAGTTTGTTGTTTGTCGTTTGTTGTTTGTCGTTTGTTGTTTGTCGTTTGTTACTTCAATAATCAATAACCAATAATCAATAACCAATAACCAATAATCAATAACCAATAACCAATGACCAATGACCAATGACCAATAACCAATGACCAATGACCAATAACCAATAACCAATAACCAATGACCAATGACCAATGACCAATAACCAACAACCAACAACCAACAACCAATAACCAACAACCAATAACCAATAACAAATGACTAACAACAAACAACAAACAACAAATAACAAACAACAAATAACAAAATTCATCGTCTTTAAGATTGCGGATTATCTTCTAGCTCTCCCGATGAGTGATGTGCTTAAAGTCGTTAATTTTCCTCCTGGTAGTAATCACCTAGGGGTAATGGGTTTAGTCCAGTTAGGTCGCCACACGATTAGGACTGTGGATTTACATCAGCAGTTAAGCTCCGGTGATGTATCATCTGTAGCCAAGAATCTGCCTTTTCTAGTAATTATTCGTAATCCTCAAGGAGAACTCTGTGGAATCGCGGTGGATGACACGCCTAATTTGATGGAGTTCCCCTTAGATTTGATGCGCAGTGTTCCACAGTCTTTTGGTCAGTCGAATATCCTAGAAATGGTTAGCCACACCTTGGTCTTATCAGAGGAAGAAGTTGCAACCACGATTTTTATGCTGGATGTGAAGCGGCTCTTTTGCTATTAGTCCGCCGCTTTATCAAAATGGAAATCACCTCCAACAATGAGATTACAATAGCTTTCAAGCTCCGTACTTAGTTTTAGGTGATTAAAGAGGGATATTGACATCCTCCCCGACCTAAAGGTACGGGGATTCCTAAACTTCACAATTTAGGTTTCTGCTTCATAGCACCTGCCTTTACAGATTTACTCTGTTCAGGTCTTACAGTCGCTCCACAGACTGACACGGCAAGCCCTGCCGCCAAGATATTTAAACTAGCGTTCACGTCCCGGTCATGCTCAGCACTACACTCAGGACATTCCCACTGACGAATCTCCAGAGGCATCTTTTCGACAATATGCCCACAGTTAGAACATCGTTTAGAAGATGGGAACCAACGGTCAATTTTGACCAGTTCCCTCCCATACCACTCAGATTTATACTCCAATTGCCTGACCAGTTCAGACCAGCTTGCATCACTGATAGAACTAGCTAACTTATGGTTCTTGACCATATTCTTAACCGCCAAGTCCTCAACTACAATTACTTGGTTATCGCGTATCAGTTGAGTTGTCAGCTTGTGAAGGAAATCAGTTCTAGCATCTACTATTTGAGCGTGAATAGACGCAACTTTTCTTCGGGCTTTCTCTCGATTACGAGACCCTTTGACCTTGCGAGACAGCCCTTTTTGTAGCTTTCTGAGTTTTCGATACTTAGTATGATATGTTTTGGGATTAACCACCTTGTCACCATCACTTGTGGCAATCAGGCTGGTTATACCCAAATCGATTCCTACATTCTTGGCTTTTTTAGGAAGTGGTTGAATTTCCACATCAACCAACAAGGATATGTACCAACGACCGGATGGTGTTAGGCTCACAGTGACAGTAGATGGTATAGTGCCATTAGGTAGTTTTCTAGACCAACGAATTGGCAAAGGCTGAGTGCACTTTGCTAAGTAGACATTTCCGTCCTTGTACCGAAATGCAGATTTGGTAAACTCTGCACTACCCCCATTTCGTTTCTTTTTGAAGTTAGGATATCTCGCCCGTCCAGCAAAGAAGTTACTAAACGCTTGTTGTAAGTGTCTGAGTCCCTGCTGAAGTGGAACACAGCTAACTTCATTCAAAAAGGCTAATTCTGGTTGTTTTTTCCAATGCGTTAGCATTGTTGAAGTCTGTTTGTACCCAATTCGCTCTTGTCTTTCATACCAACCTTGTGTTCTAGCAGTAAGTGCGCGATTGTAAACAAGTCGGGTACAGCCAAGAGTTTTTCGGAGCAATTGTTCTTGCTCAGTAGTTGGATAAAAACGATACTTGAATGCTTTTTGAGTCATTCTCACATTCTAGTACATTAAGTGTAAAGCCGTCCTAGTTCGCGAAGCGTTGCCGTAGGCTAGGACGGGGTTTCAGACCCATTTTTTCTGATGAAAATGAACTCTGTCGAACTGTTCACGGGAGCTGGGGGGTTGGCGATCGGTATCTCAAATGCAGGCTTTCGTCATCAAGGTGCGATCGAACGGGACAAAAATGCCTGCTTTACAATTCGCTCTAATCAGGAGCGTGGTATCCAGGCTGTAGCCGATTGGCCTGTCTTCCAAGCTGATGTAACTCAATTCAATTTTACAACGCTCCAAGTTAAAGGTGAAATTGACCTTCTAGCCGGAGGGCCACCATGCCAACCTTTCTCCCAAGGAGGCAAGCACCAAGGTTGGGATGACTCACGAGATCTGTTTCCCCAATTCTTCCGGGCTGTCCGAGAACTAAAGCCAAAGGCTATCTTGGTTGAGAATGTCAAAGGTTTGCTGCGTTCTTCTTTCAGCCAGTATTTCGAGTACATTATCTTGCAACTGACTTACCCGGAGATTGTGCAAAAGCCAGGTGATGATTGGGTAGAGCATCTCTCAAGATTAGAACAGCACCATACTGTCTCTCACCACGATGGACTGTCCTACCATGTAGTCTTTCGCAATCTCAACGCAGCAGACTACGGCATTCCTCAAAAGCGAAATCGCGTTTTCATTGTAGGATTCCGCTCCGATTTGGGTGTAGACTGGTCTTTCCCAGCACCAACCCATTCCCAAGAAACCATGCTTTGGGAGCAATGGGTGACGGGGGATTACTGGGAGAAGCATCAAGTTCCTCTCTCCAAACGACCAGAAGTGCCGAGTAAGCAATGCAATCGCATCTACAATCTCCAGTCCAGCTTGTTTCCACCCTTGACCAAGCCCTGGTGCACGGTGCGGGATGCTATTGGGGATTTACCAGTTCCGGACAGTAAGGAAGGCAATAGTTTGGTACTGAACCATGTTCTCATACCGGGGGCGAGAAAGTACCCTGGTCATACTGGCAGTCCCCTTGATGAACCAGCCAAAACCCTGAAAGCAGGAGTACATGGTGTTCCCGGTGGGGAAAATATGCTGGCTTTACCCACCGGAGAGGTGCGTTATTTCACCGTGCGGGAAGCTGCCAGGTTACAAACTTTCCCAGATGAATACTTTTTTCCTCACTGTTGGACGCAGACAATGCGGCAGTTGGGAAATGCTGTTCCCGTTGTTTTTGCTGAGGTACTTGCTTCTAGTATCAGAACGCATCTATTGAAAGTAAAGGCTATTCAGTGTAGCCGCTGCTTGGTAGAATCTAACCTATGCTAGAAATCTTTAGAGTCCCACCCGATTTATCAGAAAGTTTGATTGCTTTCTGTTCTAGACAAGATTGTTATAACCTTCAAGAGCTTAATTCTTTAAAGGCAGATTTGAGCCAATTTGTGGGAGTATATATATTATATTACCGGGGCGATTTTTCGATGTACAAGTTAATTAAAAGAGCAAACTTAAATTCTTGCTGTATGCCGATTTATGTAGGAAAAGCAGCATCTAGCGGTCGTCGGACTGGGCGGACTAAGATTGGTCGTACCCTGTACGGGCGTTTATCGGAGCATAAAAAATCTATTCAGGCTGTAGAAAATCTTTTTGTTGAGGATTTCCAATTCAAAGTGGCGGCAATGGACATTGATTTAGTTTCTTGGGGAGAAGCGGTTTTAATTCGTCACTTCAACCCGATTTGGAATTGGGAAATATCGGGATTTGGGATTCATGACCCCGGCAGTGGGCGTGCTGGACAAAAACGTTCTGTATGGGATCAATTGCACCCAGGTCGTGCTTTTGCAACCAAGCTTTCTGTAGCCAATAATCCGATTGATGTGAATATTTTGACGGTAAAAATTACAGAACACTGTCAATTTATAAAAGATAAGTTGGGCTGTAATTGAGTTTTTTGGCCTAGACTAGTTAACGGTGAGAAACTCCTTTCCTTTACTCCGCTTGAACTAGTGGCGATCGCAAATCCAACTCACGACCCAATTTATCGTGCTCTGATTTCCGCTAGTCATCAGGTACAGTTATGTTTGAAGCCATCACTTTTGACATCAAACATTTCCAGGTCGCATCTACAATATGAGAGGAAAAATGACTATTTGGGAAGATTTAGTCTCAACTTACAAAAGCACTAATTTAGAAACAGTTTTCGCTTCCTTAGGTGTTTCAGGAATTCCGGAATCTGATTATTCCAGTTTGAAAATTGCTAGTCTGGCTCAGTGGATACTTGAGTCAGCAAGGGGAACCAGTCTTCTAGCCGTAAGACATTACAATTTTGGGGGTCTGAAGTGGCGAGATGAGATGAGTGACTTTGCCACCAAAGTTTTGTATGAGGCTAGTGATGGTCCTGATTATTATTGCAGATTTGCTAGTCTTGAAGCCTTTATCAAAGGATATTGGAAATTTATTACTAGAAACCCTTATACCAACTGGGAAGACCATACTAGTTCTCCCGCAGAATATATCGAATTCATTGGGGAAATCTATGCCCCTAATCAAGGATATATAGGTAAAGTTCAAAACCAATTTGCAGAAGCTCGTCAATTATTAGCTTTACCGGAAACCCCTTCCTTGTCCCAAGGAACTTGGATTCAAGAAACTGATGAAGCTCTTTATTGGATGAAAGGACAATACTATATTGATCAAGTGGATAAAGTCCCGGATGATGATGGATTTGCTGTGGTTATTACCGACCTTAAAGAGTGGTTCTCCGGTAGTCAGTATCCTGCTCCTCAAAGTATGAAGATTGCTAAAGGGGATGTGAAAGAACCTTCTCCTATACCAGTAGATCATAGATCCCAAAAACAACATCGTAAACCCTCCGTTAGCTTTGATGAATCTCCTAACCATACCAAAGGAAGAGCTGGACAAACCATTGATACCATCTTTATCCACAACACAGATGGCTCATTTGGGGGTACTATTAGTTGGTTCAACAATCCTGATTCGCAGGTTTCTGCCCATTATGTCATTTCTCGACAAGGTGAAATTGTACAAATGGTCAAAGATGAAGATACTGCTTGGCACGCTGGAAGGCGCAGTGATAACAGACGCTCTATTGGGATTGAGCATGAGGCAACTAAGGTTAGGAGAGGCTTAACCACAGCAATGGAAAATGCCAGTATTGCCTTGGTTAAGTATTTGATGCAGCAGTACGATATTCCCATTGGTCGAGTATTACCCCATCGGCATGATTGGGGAGGCTCTGTTAGTACTAATTGCCCCCATTTACTGTGGCGTACTGAAAATGATTTTAATGCCTGGAAAGAAGAGAACTTACAAGAAAAGGCAGGCTCTATTACACAATCAGTAACAATTATTCAGCCGAGAAATGGAGATGAATTTGATGTTAATGAAGCTTTTACTGTTGAAGGAACAGCAGATGAGGAAGTAAAAACTGTTAATTTATCTACTCCCTGGGGTGATACCAACTTTGAGCTCAAAACCTCAATTCCTGTAGTGAACGGCAAATGGTCTACTAAAATCCCAGATGGATTAAATACAGGGGGTCAGCGTCAGATTTTCGCAGAAGGAAATGACGCTGATGGTAATTCCCTCGATTTTTACCCCGATGAAGTCACTATTAAAATTGGCACAGGCATGGCTAAACCGACACGAGGGGATAGGCTCAGTAGTCCCTTTGGACCACGTAATGGCAGGATGCACAATGGGGTAGATATCGCTGCTAATCGAGGAGTACCAGTGTTTGCTGTTAACGATGGCATGGTCTCCGTTGCCAGAATGGGGTGTCGTGAGGGCAACAAAATATGTGGAGGAGGATATGGTAACCATGTCTATATTAGGCATAGTACTCTAGGGTTAGAAACTCGTTACGCCCATCTGACAGACGTAACAGTTAGTATTGGTGAAAGAGTGAGTCGAGGACAAAAAATAGGAACGATAGGAAGTACGGGTAATTCAACAGGTCCTCATCTGCACTTTGAAATCAGACAAAATGGTGTAGCCAAGAATCCACTGGATTTTATTAATCCTATTGTTTGAAGCAAAGGTGTTAGGCAATGGTGACAAGTTAAAGGGTGGTGCATTTTGTCAACTCCCATATATGGTGCGTTAGTGAAACGTAACGTACCCTACTGGCGCGACACAGCTAAAATGGTGGGTTAGGGAGCTGAGGGAGCTGAGGGAGCTGAGGGAGCTGAGGGAGCTGAGGGAGCTGAGGGAGATACGGAAAAATCTATATCTACTCATCACTCATTACTCATTACTCATTACTCATTACTTCGTATTCCACATTTTTAGCTGGGTCACGGCACTACAAGATCCGCGATCGCACTACTTTGTGTTCTTTGTGACTTTGTGGTCAGATCTCCTCATGTTCTGTAGTTTTTATTAAGTCACTTCCCAGAAAACGCTGGGGTGCGTTAGGCAATCGCACTGTATCATTATTTTTACATTTTTTAACATAAAGCTGTTTGTTTTGATCCGACTACTTAGATCGGGGTTGCTGCACAAGGATGAAAGCACTTCCTGGCATAGCTTTCAATCGTTTTTCCCTTGCTAAGTGTAAGGAAATTGTATTTTTCTCCCATTGTGCTTGCACTTTTACCGTGGAATTACTTATAAACTTTTGACTTATTACTTCAAAACCCTTTCTCCATAGACTTATTTGGCAAGCCCTAGAGCCCATTTTCTTTCACTTATTTGGTCAAATAAAGCAAGAAATCCCTATCTACTAAAGCTCTCCCTTTTATTCTCTCAAGTCCTACGTATAAATACGTATTTTTATTATATTCCGTGTTGTCGATGAATTTTGTTTAGTCATATACCTGTTAGGGAAACTGCGAAGATATTGTAAATATTGTGTAGAGAAAATTTCTGGATATGGACATAACAGGATTGTCTATACTAGATTGGTGCAAGTAATTGAGAAAAACTTTCTTCATTGGTAATCCTTTCTTAAAAAACAAGGGAGGAATTCTGACTTTTAAAAAAGTCAATTGTTGATTATTTTCTCAAAATTGATTGTTCTTTTGTTAATTGTAATTACTTCATTAAGACCATGACTGTAGACAAATAACCAACAGTCAATAAAGGAAAGGAGTTGTTCGTGCTATTAACTACCAAGGTTATTAAAACTCCCTCTGTGGAGTGCCTGTTCAAGCTGTGGGGAGAGCGTTATACCCCTGACTTATCAGCTCTGTATTTAGCTAAAGCTGACTCTTTGTCTCAGACCAATTTACTTAAACTTACGTCCCCAGATGGTCGAGCTTTAACTATTGGCAAATTGCACAATCGCTTGATAAAAATTAAGTGTCAGCTGGCAGGGATACAAACGAATTCCCTCTACGCTTATCTGCCTAATATTGTAGAGTTATCGGAGACCAAAAAACTAACTGAAGTTGCTTTCGATGTTTATCTCAAGCTACTGGAAATTTACCGACGCACTTCGCCAACTGTTTCTCAACCATTGCCCCTATCTAGGGAAAATATCGCAAGTGTTTCTCTAGCTTCATGGACAACTTTGACAAAACAAGCTTTGGGGATGCCACCAATAGAAGAGTTAGCCACGGAATTTGAGCCAGTGTTGCTAACATTCCAGAAGCAGCACGTTGAAGCAAAAGACTGGCGTACCTTGGGCTTTATCACTACACTGTTAAACTTCACTAACCAACTACTTTCCCAGAAGCTGACTCCCTTGGAGCGAATATTGCTCAAACCCTATTTCAAGTTTGTTGAAGAACAAGTAGCTCAACCTTGGCAGAGAGTATGTGCTGCTGCCGCACAGTACCCAGTTGATGCTCCTGCTTTCAGGATAGTTGAACAAATGTTCCCTGCTACTACTGAGATTGCTGAAACTGTATATAGCGGACTGGTAAAATTGCTCCCTAACCATATTAGTCGTCGCGGTAAGTTAACTGATCCAGGGATTGCTCACTCCTGTATCCGCGACTTGGAAATGTTTCAAGCCTATTTTTGGTTGTGCTTCTTTAAAGGAAGTATGGCTCCAATAGAAGACGAACTAGTGGACTTGTGTGCAATGGTTTTGCCTGCAATTGATGTCAAGTGGGAAGTGATAGAAATTGGTAACCAACTATTAGCAGAGGAAATTTTGTCGCGAGCAATAATAACCCAAAAAACTCTTGTACAGCCATATACTCAAGGGTTGCAGCAAGCCTTTTTCAAAAAGCGAGAGCGCTTTTTTCTGTCTGCTAAATACCGCCAAGCTGTCTCTAGTATGGAAGGGCCATCGGGAGCATCCCAAAGGAAATTGCTTTACGAGCAAAGTATTGCTCTTAAAAATTTAGTCTAAACTCCAAATCTCTTGTTGCCTTGCTAAAAGGCATATTACCCGGAGTTGGTAACATAAAAATTGTATTTGAGGGAAAAATGGACATTTCAGCAACAAGAATGGCGGTTGGCAAAGAAAAAGTATTTGCCATTATGCTGATGCGCTTTAATCTTAGTCCTGCAAAAGCTACTTTAATCATTGAAACATGGTTCAAACAGCACCCAGGAGAAAACTGGGAAACCTTAAAAAATTTGTTAAGTAACAACCAATTCATTGTCTATAAGGGAGTGCTTATACCAAATCCAGTTAGTTCTCCCAGGAGGTAATTAGTGATTATCGGGAATTGGGAATTGGGAATTGGGAATTGGGAATTGGATAAAATCCTCTAAGCTAAGACGTATTTAAATTGGGTTGTCCTAATCTCCGCGTCCCCGCGTCCCCGCGTCCCCGCGTCAGTACTAATTCACAATTTAAATGCAGAACAGCTTATTCCCTATATCATCAGACGCTTATCAGTTCCAACAGCTGTTTTTCCCTCAGTTGAGTAATACCTAGTTTTTGAGCCTTTTCCAACTTAGAACCAGCATTTTCCCCAACAATTAAGTAGTCAGTTTTGCTACTGATGGCATTACTGACTTTTCCACCGGCTTGCTGAATCAACTCTTTTGCTTCATCTCGCTTGAGTGTGGGTAAAGTACCAGTAATGACAAAGCTTTTGCCACTTAAGGGTTGGTTATTCTCTCCCTCAGCTTCCCCAGCTTCCTCAGCTGTAGCTGCTAGTTGTAAACCAACGCCTTGGAGTCTGTCAATCAAAGTCTGGTTGCTCTGAAGCTGAAACCATTCCGCAACAGCAGGGGCAATTTCTGAACCAATGCCAGAAACACCTTCAATCTCTGCGGGTGATGCTTCAGCTAGTTGTTCAACTGTGGGAAACTGCTCTGTCAAACTTTGGGCATTGACACTACCCACATGACGAATACCTAAACCGTAGAGTACTCTTGACCAAGGTTGGGTTTTCGAGTTAGCGATCGCATTTACCAATTTCTCCGCTGACTTTGCACCCATGCGCTCCAACTCAGTCAACTGTTCAACAGTTAAATCATAAAGGTCAGCTACTGTCAGAACCAAGCCTTGGTCAACCAGCTGTTGTACTATCTTTTCTCCTAAACCTTTAATATCAAGGGCTTTGCGGCTTACCCAGTGATTTATAGCTCCTTTAAGGATAGCTGGGCAAGAAGTATTAATACAACGAGTCACTGCTTCCCCTTCTGGGCGAACCACCGGAGAGTTACAGACTGGGCAATGGCTGGGCATTTGGAAAGGTTGGGTATCCGGGGGACGGAGTTCTGGTAAAACCCGCACTACTTCCGGGATAATTTCACCAGCTTTGCGCACAATCACTGTATCCCCCACACGTAAATCCAACTGAGCGATAAAGTCCTGATTGTGGAGTGTGGCTCTTTGTACGGTGGTTCCTGCTAACTCTACCGGCTGTAAATGAGCTAGAGGGGTTAATGCTCCCGTGCGCCCTACATTAATCGAGATGGCTTCAACACGAGTGGGAGCTTCTTGAGCTGGGTATTTCAGGGCAATTGCCCAACGAGGAAACTTCTGGGTAAAACCTAATTTTTCCTGGAGAGCAACAGCATTGAGTTTTACTACTACTCCATCGGTCATATAAGGTAAATTGTGGCGATTTGTATCCCAGTAGTTGTAATATTCTTCAACTTCTTGTAGGGAACCACAGAGTTGGCGATGGGGATTTACCGGAAAACCGATAGCTGCGAGAAACTCTAGTGCTTCCCATTGGGAATGGGGATTAGTATGCTCCAAGTGAGGGAAATAGGAGGTGGGATTTTCATTCTCCGCGTCCCCGCGTCCCCGCGTCCCCGCGTCTGCTGACTCGTTTCCCCACCCCTTTTTTCCCTCACCCATTGGTTCTTGGTTATTGATATGTAAAGTATAGGGAAAGAAATCTAGTCGTCGTTGAGCCACTATACGGCAGTCTAATTGCCGCAAAGTACCAGCAGCAGCATTACGAGGATTGGCGAATAGTTGCTCCCCTGCTTGTTCCCGTTCCTGATTAATTTGCTCAAATACAGCTATTGGCAAAAAAGCTTCTCCTCGCACTTCTACTACTGCTGGAGGTTGCTCTAAATTCAGTCGCAAGGGAATAGAGCGAATCGTGCGTACATTCTGAGTAATATCTTCCCCTGTAATGCCATCACCTCTAGTCACTCCCCGCACTAAGACACCCTGCTCATAAGTCAGCGCTAAAGCAGAACCATCTATTTTGAGTTCACAAACATACGAGCCAGAAGTTACATTCCCAGGATGTGTTTGCCAGCTATCGAAGGGCAAAGGATTTGGACTGTATACCTTAGGTTTCATTGGTAAATTATCGCCCAAATGCTTTGCCCCTACATCAGATTTTTGATTTTGAAATACTCCATCTCCCTTATCTCCCTCATCTCCCTTGTCCCCCTTGTCCCCCTTGTCTCCCTCATCCTCCTTGTCTCCCTCATCCTCCTTGTCCCCCTTGTCTCCCTTGTCCCCCTTGTCCCCCTTGTCTCCCTTGTCTCCCTCATCTCCCTCATCCCCCTCATAGCGTTGCCAACGCGACTGCCACTTGGCAAATTCCTCAAGGTTGAAAGCATTTTCCAGGCTATAGAGGGGAATATTGTGGCGCACTGAAGAAAAGTG
>JAAHHL010000860.1 GCA_010672185.1 Caldora sp. SIO3E6
TCTTCTGCCTTCTGCCCTCTGCCTTGTTTCTTGAAAGTTGAATAGCAATGAACTTAAATTTAGAAAGATTTTTTGATGCTTGTAACCCTGGCACTACCATAGATATGGGCAATGCTGAGGACCGGAGGTACTATATTGATTTTGCTACTGTGCGTAGTGGTAAAGTGATTGAGGCTCTCAAGCGGACTATCAGCCGGATATCGCCCCATAAGAACACCTGTCAGCTATTTACCGGACATATTGGCTGCGGTAAGTCTACGGAATTGTTGCGGCTTAAGGCTGAGTTGGAGGAGGTGGGGTTTCATGTAGTTTGTTTTGAAGCTACAGAAGACTTGGATGTGGCAGATGTGGATCTTACGGATATTCTACTGGCAATTGCTCATCAGGTTAGCGACAGTCTACAGAAGAGTAAGGTTCAACTGCAACCTAAGGGTTTTCAGGCATTCTTGAAAAAAACTGGAGAAGTATTGCTAACTCCTATTGAGTTGAGTGCCGAAGCAGAGTTGGTAGGAGTTGGGATTAAAGGGAATACAGAGGAGGGAGTAGAATTTTCCTTACCTGCGGGTATTGGTACAATTACCGCTAAAGCCAAAAACAGTCCCCAGACACGCTCTAAACTTCGGCAGTACCTAGAACCCCAAACTACTCAGATTCTCAAATATATCAACGAAGAAATTCTCAAGGTTGCCACAGAGCAGTTAAAGCAGCAGGGGAAAAAAGGGTTAGTAGTGATTGTCGATAACCTCGATCGCATCGAAAATAAGCAAGGTTCATCATCGAGCAAACTATTACCAGAATACCTCTTTGTTGACCGGGGAGAGCAGTTGAGCCAATTGAACTGCCATGTGGTTTATACTATACCTCTGTCCTTGGTTTTCTCCAATGAGCGGGAAGCCCTCAAGAATCGTCTAGGGCGTGGCGAAAGTCCGATGATGTTGCCCATGGTGCCGGTACAATTAAGAAATGGTGATCAATGTGTCGAAGGTATGGCTTTATTACGGCAAATGGTCTTAGCCAGAGCTTTTCCCGATACCCAGCCAGAAGAGCGCCTTGGTTATGTAACAGAAGTTTTTGATAGTCTGGAAACCTTAGACCGATTATGCCAGATTAGTGGTGGTCATGTGCGGAATTTACTAGGGATGCTCTTCGGCTGTCTGCGAGAAGAAGATCCACCCATTTCTCGATCCGTGCTCGAAAGATTAATTCGGCGAGAGCGGGATGGCTTACTCTTAGCAATAGATGAGCAAGAGTGGCAGTTACTGTTTCAGGTAGTCAAAGAGCAAAAAGTTAAAGGAGATAGAGAATACCAAACCTTATTGCGCAGTCTGTTTGTCTTTGAGTACCTGGATGAGCAAGGCAGCTGGTTTAACCTCAATCCCCTCTTATTTGAAACCGAAAAATATAAGTTGAGAATCAAGACTTAAACTCTCTCTGTGCTCTGGTGTGCCTCTGTGGTTCCTTCTCTCTTATGCCCAACCCACAACAATCAGAAAACGACCGCACCCTCCAAACCTTAACGCGATCGCTTACCCAAAGTCCAGGACGCTTTTCCTTAATTCTGGTGCGGTGCAACTATACTAATTTGCGCGATCGCATTTTAGCCCAGGTGGAGAACCAATGCAGCATTGAGATTAGACAGTTAACCCTGTCCCCCTCTGCCAAAACCCTTTATACTACCATCGTTACCGAGTGTGGGGAGCAGCCTACCGATGCCGTAATGGTATTGGGTTTGGAGTCAGTGATGGCTCTGGATGATTTGCTGGGGGCTACTAATAAAGTACGAGATCAATTTCGCAGTTTACCCTTCCCGGTAGTGTTGTGGGTAACGGATCGGGTATTGCGACAACTGATGCGGGTAGCACCGGATTTTAAGAGTTGGGCTGGTCCACCGCTTCAGTTTAAACTTCCTTATGAGGAGTTGGTGGGTTTATTGGCTCAGCAGGCAGAGCAAATCTTTGCAGAGGAACCGAATTTTATAGTAGAAGGTGATGAACTCGAAGCTATTGAGCAGGATTTGCACAGTAGTGGAGAAGAATTAGCTCCAGAGTTGAAGGCTAGTCTAGCTCTGATGAAGGGTTTGATTCAGTATAGAGATAACCAGTTTGATGCTGCTCTCGATTATTATCAGCAAAGTTTAGCTTTTTTTGAGCCACCCCCCAGGGCATTTCAAAGCCAAAATTATGATGTAGGGGAGAAGCATTTGGGCGATAAGTTATCGATTCAACCCAAATTGTACAATCCAAATGCTTCGCCCAAGCCGCAGGGTATAGTTTTACTACAGCTGGGCTTAGCTTACTACCGTAAAGGAGAACAATATTGGCTCGAAAGTAAGAATTATCTCCAGCAATGTTTAGATAAGTTTGCAGAAGCCCAACGTCAAGATTTAGTTGCCAAGCATATTAATCAACTGGGTAAAGTGCTGCAAGGTTTAGAAGATTGGGAATCTCTGGAAAACCTGGCACAAAAAGCCCTGGAATTGCACCAAAATCATGGTAATCCAGGTAGGTTGGCTGAAGATTATGGCTTTTTAGCAGAAGTTGCTCTTCAAAGTCAGCGGTGGCAAGAAGCTAAGCAATGGGCGCAACAGGCTTTAGCAATCTTAGAGAAGAATCCCAATGTTGCAGAAAAACTCTTCCCTCCTGCCTCCTGCCTCCTGCCTTCTGCCTTCTCAATAATTTTAGCTAAGTCAGAGCAAGGGTTAGGCGAAATTACCAATGCTATCCGTAATTTAGAACAAGCCAAAGAACAAACTCAACCTCAGCATCAGCTTGGTCTTTATCTTGAGATACTACAAGAGTTGCGATCGCTTTATTTTGCTCAAGGTCAGTATCGAGAAGCATTTTATCTTAAATTAGAACAACGGGAAGTAGAAAGCCGGTATGGATTGCGGGCTTTTGTTGGAGCAGGGCGTTTGCAGCCACCGGTTTCGTTTTTGAGACGCGGAGAGAAAAATCAGGAAACTGTTGCAGAGATAGTAGAGGATATTGTAGCAGCTTCTGGGCGGCAGCAGGATGTGGAGCGTTTGATTGAGCGAGTTAACCGTGCTGATTGCAAGCTGACGGTAATTCATGGGCAGTCGGGGGTAGGGAAAAGTTCAATTTTGCAGGCAGGATTAGTACCAGCGCTGGAGGTTAGCCATTTTGAGGGAAGGGAAACTGTACCTATCTTTGTGGATGTCTATACCGATTGGCTTGGGGAATTAGGTAAAGGATTATTAGATAATCAGGTTTGTAGGGGCGGGTTTAGCCAGTCAATTCTCGATTCAACAAATAACCTCTCGGCAAAACCCGCCCTCTCCGAGTCTTTCGATACAACAAATAACCTTTCAGCAAAACCCGCCCTTTCCGAGTCTTCCGATACAACAAATAACCTTTCAACAAAACCCGCCCTCTCCGAGTCTTCCGATTTACCAACAATTCTGGAACAATTGCGACAAAATGAACATCGCCATCAGTTAACAGTGCTGATTTTTGACCAATTTGAAGAATTTTTCTTTGTTTACAAAGACCAAGCAAGTAGGCGACCCTTTTATGAATTTTTGCGCCACTGTTTAGAAATTCCTTATGTCAAGATTATTCTATCTCTGCGGGAAGACTATCTCCATTATTTATTGGAGTTAACTCGCACCACCAATCTGGAAGGATTTGATGACAATTACAAGCATCTCCTCTACTATTTGGGCAACTTTTCCCCGGCAGATGCTAAATCGATTATCTGGAATTTAACACAACGCTCTCAATTTTACTTAGAACCTAACTTGGTAGAGGAATTAGTCAGGGAGTTGGCGGGAGAAGTGGGAGAAGTGCGC
>JAAHHL010000861.1 GCA_010672185.1 Caldora sp. SIO3E6
AACTAGTAGAGGGATTCAGTTTCAGCAAGAGGATGAGAACCGATAATGTCACTTCCTTCACTAACACTATCCATATCCTCTTCAGTTTCAGCAAGAGGATGAGAACCGATAATGTCACTCGCTTCAGGAAAATTATCCATATCCTGTTCAATTTCGGCAAGAGGATGAGAATCGATAGTTTCACTCGCTTCAGGAAAACTGTCCATATCTTCTTCAACTTCAGCAGGTGAATATATAGGAGCCTCTACCGCATCACTTGGTAAAGTAATTTGAGTAGCTACTTTTGTTATGCCATACTCAAGCTCTTGATAGGTAGCAATTACACCCTCTTCAATTAAGCCCACAGTTTCATCCTTCAATCCCGATTCTTGTTGTCTTGCTTCTAGCCGTGATTGATAGTCAATCAATGAACCATCTGCCTCAAGTATTTGGGCAACAGCTTCCTGGTAAAGTTTATAAGCTATAGTCACTTGCTCTTCGATAGGAGCAACAGTTATAGCACTTAGTCCGAATTCTTGCTGTAGCCCTTGTACTGCTTGGTAATAATCTTCACTAAAAGGAGCTTGTTGAGCAAGTACAAACTCGAAAGCATCACGATACTGCTGCAAATCTTGTTGAAAAGCAACTATCACTTGCTCTTCAATCGGCTGAACAATTGCCTCACTCAACCCTGAGTCTTGCCGTGAAGGTTGTAAGTGCTGGTGAACTTCCTCTGGGGATAAACCATCGATATACAGAGCAATCCTGACATCTTCCTCATACTGCTGCAAATCTTGTTGAAAAGCAACTATAATTTGCTCTTCAATCGGCTGAACCGTCTTCTCACTTAGCCTTAAGTTTTGCCTTACAGGTTGTAAGTGTTGGTGAACTTCTTCCTGGGATAAACCATCGATATACAGAGCAACTCTGACATCTTCTTCATACTGTCGCAAATCCTGTTGATAAACAAATATTACCTGCTCTTCAATCGGCTGAACTGTTTTCTCACTTAACCCTGAGTCTTGCCTTACAGGTTGTAAGTATTGGTGAACTTCTTCCTGGGATAAACCATCGATATACAAAGCAGTTATGACAGCGTCTTCGTACTGCTGCAAATCTTGTTCATAAGCAGCTATTACTTGTGCTTCAATGGGTTTAACGCTTTCCTCACTCAGTTCTAGCTGTTGTCTTAACTCTTGTAACTGTTGTTGAGCTTCTTCTTGGGATAAACCTTCCTGATAAAGTGCTACTCTAAAAACTTCCTCATACTGCTGCAACTTTTGCTGGTATTCTGCTATCACTTGTTCCTCAACAGAGGCAACCTTTTTCTTACTCAACTCCAGCTGTTGACGCAAGGTTTGTAACTGTTGATGAGCCTGCTCAATGGATAAATTTTGCTTTTGTAAAACCTCAGTAAATCTTGTCTTATACTGCTGCAAATTTTTCTGATCAGCTGCCTTTGCTTGTTCTTCAATAGAAGCAACATTTTTAGGGTTTAACTCCAGTTGTTTACGTAAAGTTTGTAACTGTTGATGAGCCTGCTCAATAGATAAATTCTGCCTTTGTAAAACCTCGGTAAATTTTGTCTTATACTGCTGCAAATTCTGCTGATAAGCGACCTTTGCTTGTTCTTCAATAGAAGCAACGTTTTTAGGGCTTAACTCCAGTTGTTGACGCAAGGATTGCAACTGTTGATGAGCTTGCTCAATAGATGAGTCCTTATGCTCAAGGGCTTTTTTTAAAGCTTGTTCATATTGCTGTAACTTTTTTTGATAAGATGCAGTTATTTGTTTTTCAATAGCAGCAGCATTTTTAGTATTCAACTCCAGTTGTTTACGAAATTTTTCTTGCTGTTGACGAGCCTGCTCAATGGATACATTTTGTTGATAAATGGCATTTTTTAGAGCTTGTTCATATTGCCGTAACCTTTGCTCATAAGATGCGGTTATCTTTTCCAGTCTCGGATCAGTACTTGTATCTTTATCTGGGGTTGGTTTTGCTTTTGGTTCATCCGTATTATTCCCGCTTCCCCCTTGTTTGCTATCTGATTCTTCTATGTCTTCCTGGGTATTTTTCTCATTTTGAACAGAGGTACTTGGTGGGGGATTTTGGTTAGATGGCTCTAAGTTTTTGATTCCTATTACTAACCCCGTAGCAACAGCCATACCTATCCCCAATCCTGGTAAAATCCACTTGAGATTCCCAGAACCAATTGGTAGTTCTGGCCATTTGGGAAAGCCAAATTTTTGACGAAGCTTAGAGGAAGAAACCAGAGGCTGTAAACTTGAGGCAATAGGTGGATTTTGAGAAGGATTGCCCAACTGGTTCAAGGAAAATTTAAGCTGGTTTAAAGCCTGAGCTTGTATCAATGGCTGAAGAGCATCTAATGCTTCGGTAGCTGATTGATAACGGTCTTTAAAATGGTAAGCAACCAGTTTATTGATGACAGAAGCTAACTCAGGAGTGACTTTCGCCTGTTGCTGCCAACAAATTTCACCCATCTCATCTCGTTCAAACTGAGTGGGTTCCAATCCCATCAATGCCTGGATAGCAATAATACCAAGGGAATAAAGATCGCTGCTAGGGCGAGGATTACCTTGTCCCTGCTCTGCTGCCAGATAACCCTGAGTACCAATGGGAATGGTAACATGGCGATGAGCTTGAGGAATTATACCCTGGGTTCCAATTTGCTTGATACTACCAAAATCAATCAAGACCAACCGATTGTCCAACTCCCGTCGGATTAAGTTGTCAGGTTTGATATCGCGATGGATAACTCCATGACTATGAATAAACACTAGGAGTTCCAAGACTTCTTGCAGTAGCTCAATAACCTGATTTTCTGACCAACAGTAACCAGTCAACATCTCTGTACTGAGGAGTTGTCCTGCGGTATACTCTAGGACTAAATAAAAATCTTGCTTGTCGTCTTCAAAGTAAGCTAATAATTGAGGAATTTGGTTGTGGTGACCCAGTTTCTCCAGAACTTCAGCTTCCCCTTGAAATAGACGCTGAGCAGCTTGCAAAAAGCTGGGATCGCTACTAGTGGGTTGGAAGTGTTTGACAACACAGGTACGATTGCCTCTATAGATATCTTCGGCGAGGTAAGTTCGACTAAATCCTCCAACTCCTAAAACTTCCACAATCTGGTAATGCTGGCTTAGTAACTTACCTGCCATTGTTATACTGCTGGCATTAGTCGCTGCCAACTTGGAAGGTTGATGACTCTGAAGCCGGGACAGGGTTTGTTGAGCAACCATGTTTACTCTCTTTGTTTCTGTGTCTATGAGTAAATCGGTTGCAAATTTGAAGATTATGCAAATAAGTTGATTGATTCGGGTTTTGAAGTCAAAAGTTAATTAGGGCTTGCTGAATAAGTTTGGGGGACTAGGAGCCAGAAGTCAGAAGTCAGAAGAAGTAAGAGCTATATTCTTCCCTCCTGACTCCTATTCTCCTGACTCCCGACTCCTGACTTCTGACTCCTTTTACACGCTATCCCATTCTCCAAACGCTATATCAAGATTCTAATTTCACCAGAGAAAGCCGCTCAACATTCCGTATACTGTAAATATCTGGAACAGCTTCCCATTGTAATTGCTCTGTTCCTAAACCTAAATGTCGTGAGCGAGCATACAGAACAGGGCAAGACCAATCACTAAAAGACACTCCTTGGTGTTTATCAACAAACAACTCAACTCTCACATCACGTAAAGCCTGATCTATCCGCTTTCCATACTTGATCAAACTGGTGTAGAATCTCTTACTTAGTCGATAACTAGCCCTATAGGTAATGGCATGATTAGTCGCTACTATGGCTGGAACACCTGA
>JAAHHL010000862.1 GCA_010672185.1 Caldora sp. SIO3E6
TACAAAGGCACAAAAAAGTTGTAGAAGTTGATAATGGCAAGTTATACCAATAATGGTCAGTGCGACTGCGTTGCCTGTTCCCTGCGCCGTTAGGCGCTTATTACAGTTTCTCAATCTGTTCTCTAGTCAATCCTGTTGCTTTTGCGATCGTCTCAATATTTATTCCTTCGTGTTTGAATGTTCTCGCTATATTAACCTTTTCCTCTAATCTGCCTTCTTCTCGACCCTCTAATCTGCCTTCTTCTCGACCCTCCAATCTGCCTTCTTCTCGACCCTCTAATCTGCCTTCTGAGCGCGAACCTTCAATCATGCTTATTTCATAGCGCCTATTCTCCATATATCTCACGTAGTTTGCTCTTTCTTCTTCACTCAAGCTATCTACTAGTAAATTTTCCTTAGCTTCTGCTAATCCTTGAGCTGTAAATTCTTCTTTGATTTGGCTCTTTTTCAGGAAATATATCCATTCATCCAAAGTATTCTTGGCTACGTCGTTAAAGTTGTTTACTTTTATCACATAATACTCTGGAAAAATCTCCGATACTTCCTTGATATTAAACAACTTCTTCTGGTTTATTGATAGCCCTAACTTATCCTCTAAGTGAAGAGCATTAAAATCTAATTTTCCTTGGTAAATATAATCATCCCCCTGTCCCAGAGAAAAGTAGACTACATTCACCGAATAGACTTTTCTTACCTTACTGTAAGGTTCTCCTTTTTCCAGGAATTCCGTAATTAGTTTTGCTGTGCCGTAGAGCATCCGATGAAAATAATCTTGCTCGGTACTATTTTGCACTTCAATGAGAATCAATTCACCCTGGTCATTTTCCGCCAGAATATCGACTCGATTGAGCTTGTCATCTTCTGCTTGTCGATTGCTTTCACTTTCGAGTATTGACTGTATCTTGACTTGTTTCCCCAATAACTCACTGAGGAAACCTGCCAAAACGACATAATTGGCTTTGTTTCTGAGTAATTTTTTAATTGCCCAATCAAATCTGATGTGTGTTTGGGGCATAACGGCATTAATGGGAAGAGCTACTTCATCTATTGTGACAGATATGGCATTTTCTGGGGAGTATCCGAAAGTTGCTTCTTCAGCTGTTGTAAGGAACCACAAAGTCACAAAGTTCACAAAGGGGAGGATAAGAAGGGGACAATAAGGCTGGGTTAAGCTTAATTGCAGCTACTGCCGATGTGTCAATTACCATGATGATGGCAACCCAAACTCATCGTAACCAAGAATATCATCCGCATTGCGAAGATCCCGATCAGGCAATGCTGCACAGCGTAAGGCAATTTCAGTTAATCGTTTCGAGAGTGAATGAGACTTTGGTAAATCGCACCTTTTTTTAGCTTGGATTAGAGCCTGTTCAACAGCTAGCTTTACGGCTTCTGTTATGCTGTGTCCTGTAAGCTTAGCTAATTCACTCGCCATTGCCTCGATTTCAGGGTCTTTAATGCTGATTCCCATTACCTAGTCCTTGGTAGAGTTTTTCCAAAATTGTATCTTAATAGTAAGGAACCACAGCGATGGCAGGGGAACGAAATTTGCATGGGATTTCAATTCTCCGCGTCAGTCGCGTCTGCTTACTCGTTTCCCCACACCTTTTTTCAGTTACCCAGCGATCGCAATGATTTTCCCTCCAACACCAAAGGATTTCCAGCTTTAGCGAGAAGTAACAATTACTGAAGCGCCAGGGGGAGGTGATGGCACTAATTCCTCTTGCCTGCTGGCTACACGCTTCAATTTTTCATCTGCTCCCAGCTCATTTAAAATTGCTTAATATCAATTTTAAAAATTGCCAAGAATGTTTGTAAGATAATTAAAATATCAAATAATAGTGACTTTTTGGTTAAATATTGTCTATTTAGTTCCAACTTTTGTGGCATTATGCTACTAATATATAAGTCTTCTGGATCTTTTGCTGTAGCCAGTAAATCACTTTCATTTCTAAATTTGATTGAAGCTAAATCAGTTACTCCTGGGCGTATTTCAAAAATTTCCCTTTGTTCAGGAGTATATAAATTTACATATTTGGGAACTTCTGGACGATAGCCGACAAAACTCATATCTCCTTTCAGGACATTAATTAACTGTGGGAGTTCATCTAGCTTAAATTTTCTTAAAAACTTGCCACTGCGAGTAATACGATTATCTTCCCCAACAGTAATTAGCTTTCCTATTTTTTCAGCATGAACAACCATAGTACGAAACTTATAAATTTGAAACTTTTCTTCAAATTGTCCAATACGAGTTTGCCGAAAAAAAACAGGGCCAGGAGAATCTAATTTAATCCAAATTGAAACAACTAGGAATAACGGTGCTAAAATGATTAGACCAATCAAAGCAAAAAATAAATCAAATGTTCTCTTACTCATTACTTTAACAATATTTCTTTTACAGACTTGACGACTCGTTCTTGATCGTCTTGGTTCATTTTAGTGTAAATTGGTAAGCTAACTGCTTTTTGATGGGTTGCTAAAGATTGCGGATAATCTTCTGGTTTTAGTCCATATGTATCTCGCCAATACGGATGAAGATGAAGGGGTATATAATGAACACTACAACCTATTCCCTGTGAAGTCATTTGCTGAATAAATTCATCTCGACTAATATTTGCTGTTTCGTCTAGCCGAATAACATACAAATGCCAAGAATGGAGATTATCATTTGGTGCTTGAGGAGGTAACAGTAAAGGGAGAGTAGATAGTTGCGAGTTATAGTATTGAGCTATTTGTGCTCTTTTTTCTTGAAATTTCCAAACTTTCTTTAACTGATGAATTCCTAGCGATGCCGCTATATCAGTCATATTATACTTAAAGCCAGGAGCTACTACCTCATAGTACCAAGATGGTTTAGTAGAAGTATAACGATCAAAGGCATCACGACTAATACCATGTAATCTCATCGTGCGACAACGTTGAGCAATGTCGGAGTTACGAGTTACTAACATTCCGCCTTCCCCTGTAGCAATGGGTTTAGTGGCATAGAAGCTATAAACTGTAGCATCACTATCTAGACTGCCAATTAGGTTTCCATCATAAGTGGTAGGTATAGCATGAGCAGCATCTTCGATTACAGCTAAATTATGGGTTTTGGCAATTTCTAGAATGGAATTCATATCGCATGATAAACCGCCAAAATGCACTGGTATGATTGCTTGAGTTTTCGGAGTTATAGCTTGTTCAATTTTGTTGGTATCAATGTTGAAAGTCCTGGTATCGATATCAACAAATACAGGATTTGCACCTAAGTAACGAATAACCTCTGCTGTGGCAGTAAAAGTATAAGGAGTAGTAATCACTTCATCTCCTGATGATACTCCCACTGCTTCTAATGCAAGATGTAATCCTGATGTCGCTGAATTAATTGCTATTGCTTCTACATTTCTACCTAAAAATTGAGCAAATTCTTGTTCAAATTGTTTGGTTTTTATTCCTGTAGTTAACCATCCTGATTGTAAAGAATCTATTACTTCCTGAATTTCTTCATCACTAATATCAGGAAGTGCAAAAGGCAAAAAGTTTCTTTCTATCATTGTATTTTTTTTGTTTAGTTAATATTTTTCAATAAATACAGTGAATTATTTACTTCTTTTTCCAAAAAGAAACCATTTTTCCTATAAAAATTTATAGCTCTTCTATTATTACTTTTAACAGATAACCCGTATTCTTTAAATGGAGCAATAGATTGTTCAAACTCTGTTTGGTAAACCTTTATATTATTCAACCTATTATTTATGCATTAGGCATTGCCTTTTTGCCCGGTTTATCAACGACAACGATGTTAGATTGTAAG
>JAAHHL010000863.1 GCA_010672185.1 Caldora sp. SIO3E6
GTCAAGGGTTATATGAGTTAGCAGAACCTTGGTTTGAGGAATGCAAAGCAGTAGCAGAAACTCGCCTAGGTAATAAGCATCCCGATTTTGCTACCAGTCTCAACAACTTAGCTGAATTATACCATTCCCAGGGACGATACTCGGAAGCTGAACCCTTGTACAAGGATGCGATCATTATCGTTAAGCAATCCCTACCTCCAAACCATCCTGATTTAGCTAGAGACTTTAACAACTTAGCTAATTTGTACCGTTCCCAGGGAAGATACTCGGAAGCTGAACCTTTGTACCAGGATGCGATCGCTATTGTTAAGCAATCCCTATCTCCAAACCATCCTCAATTAGCTACTCACTTCAACAACTTAGCTGAATTATACTCTTCCCAGGGACGATACTCGGATGCTGAACCATTATACAAGGAAGCGATCGCTATCATTAAGCAATCCCTACCTCCAAACCATCCTCAATTAGCTACTCACTTCAACAACTTAGCTAATTTATACTCTTCCCAGGGACGATACTCGGATGCTGAGCCATTGTACAAGGATGCGATCACTATCAATAAGCAATCTCTACCTCCAAACCATCCCTACTTAGCTAGCAGCCTCAACAATTTAGCTGGATTGTACTACTCCCAGGGACGATATTCGGAAGTTGAGCCATTGTACAAGGATGCGATCACTATCATTAAGCAATCCCTACCTTCAAACCATCCTTCCTTAGCTATCGACTTCAACAACTTAGCTGAATTATACCGTTGCCAAGGACGATATTCGGAAGCTGAGCTATTGTACCAGGATGCGATCGCTATCAATAAGCAATCTCTACCTCCAAACCATCCCTACTTAGCTATCGACTTCAACAACTTAGCTGAATTATACCGTTGCCAAGGACGATATTCGGAAGCTGAGCTATTGTACCAGGATGCGATCGCTATCGATAAGCAATCCCTACCTCCAAACCATCCTTCCTTAGCTAGAGACTTCAACAACTTAGCTCTATTATACGAATCCCAGGGACGATACTCGGAAGCTGAACCATTGTATCTGGAAGCTTTGGATATTTTATTCCACTCTTTAGGCTCAGAGCATCCTAATACGGTTACAGTGTGGGAGAATTTTGTCTATTTCTTGAAGCAAGTAGTTAATGAGGGACAGGAGTCGGTACTATCTGAGCATCCTATGGTGCAGGAGGAGTTGGCAAAGATTAAGGAATCGGGAATTTAGAATTAAATTCCGTACATTTGTCAAGTAGGGTTGAAGGAATGCTGATTGAATTCCCATTTAAACATTAAATTCTCTCTGTGTCCTCTGTGCCTCTGTGGTTATTTCTTTAATTAGTAAGGGAAGATTCGGATGTTGGGTTTCGCCGATTGTACTGTTGGGTAAAAGAGGGATAAATATCTGCGGCTCCACCCAACCTACAAGTGTACAACTAACTATTTTCTATATTCCAATCTTCTACAGGGATGGCTGGCTCTTCAGGATCGGCATAGTATGCGTAGGGTTGCTTATTTACCAATGGATTAGCAGAATATTCTTTTTTGACTTCACCAATACTGACAATTCCAGAAAGCTTATTTTGAATAGCTTCATTTAGTATTTCTGAAGCAAGTGCTTCTACAGATACTCGTTTTTTTGCCGCTGCTTTGATCAAGATTTCTTGAGAATCTAGACTAATTGTGAGATTACTTATAATCATATTCAAGATTTGCTCAAGATTATTATAGCAATTCTACGACTTGTGAGGTGCATATTGATCCCCCTAAATCCCCCTTGAAAAGGGGGACTTTGAGACAAAGAGTGTACTTCATAAGTCCTAGAAATGCTATATGCTGATTTTATCCCAAAAAATGAGGGAAGATTCAGATGTTGGGTTTCGCCGATGGTATTTTTGGGTAAAAGAGGGATAAATATCTGCGGCTCCACCAACCTACAACCTGTCTCTTTTCTAGCCTTGTTGTTACCCATTAAGCTCAAAGTCTCCCTTTCCAAGTCACCCATTAACCTCAAAGTTCTCCTTTCCAAGTCACCCCTTAACCTCAAAGTTCTCCTTTCCAAGTCACCCATTAACCTCAAAGTTCTCCTTTCCAAGTCACCCCTTAACCTCAAAGTTCTCCTTTCCAAGTCACCCATTAACCTCAAAGTTCTCCTTTCCAAGTCACCCCTTAACCTCAAAGTTCTCCTTTCCAAGTCACCCATTAACCTCAAAGTTCTCCTTTCCAAGTCACCCCTTAACCTCAAAGTCCCCCTTGGAAAGGGGGATTTAGGGGGATCAACAATTTACCCTATAAGCATATTGAATTCCACCCAACCTACAAACTGTCTCTTTTCTAACCTTGTTGTCACCCATTAAGCTCAAAGTCCCCCTTGGAAAGGGGGATTTAGGGGGATCAACAATTTACCCCATAGCAGAGAAACAGAGGGCGGGTTTTGAAGGTAAGGTTATTGCTTGTAGGGGAAATTAACTAGCTAAACCCGCCCCTACAAACCCGCCCCTACAAAAAACTCTAAGCTCCCATACCGGAATATTGCTTCAACCCTTTACGCCACAACCAACGGTTACAGAGGAAAAACACTACAGTCCAACCCAACATTACTAATATACCTCGCCCTAGCTCCACCGGTAATCCAATTAAAAGGGATGCAGGAAAGTCTACAAGATAAGGAAAAGGTGTCAACAATGCTACTTTTTGTACCACTGGAGGAAAAACTTCTAGTGGTGCAATCATCCCAGAGAGAAATAAGTGAAATAAAAACCAAAACTCCTCAAGAGCAGCAGCTCTTTCTGTCCAAAAGGCAAACATGGCTAGGGTATGTTGGATTAAAAAGCGCAGGGCAAAGGCTATGGTTGTTACGAACAAAAACAGTAATACTCTACCTAAACTTGGTTGCCAAAATGCCTGAGGATAAAGCAAGAAGAAAAAACTGACCAACAATAGTATCAAAGGGAAGCGAGCAAATCTTTCAGAGACATGCTCTGCAATATGATGCCATGCCGGATCAATTGGTTGTAGCAGTCGGGGAGAAAGCCTTCCTTGCACTACTTCCCTTTCAACATTCCAAATTACCCAAACTACGGTTAACTCACTAACGATAAAAACACCAATAAAGTAACGAGCAAAATCCGTAGGTTGCAAGCCAAATTGTCCTCCTTGGGATGCCTTAATCCAAACTCCCATCATAATCAGAGGCAAACTCCCGGATAAGAACCACAAAATTTGTTCTGCTCGGTATTCCAAAAGATGAGCGTAGTAAACTGAGAGAAACGCTTGAGCTTTTTTGATAATTCTGTTCAAGAGACTACCCCCGTACTAAAAACTCTACCAATTACTTCTTCAATGGGTGGCTCAGTCACACTCAAATCTCTCACTTCCAATTCTGCTAGAATCCTGGATACGGTAGAAGTAAGTTCCTCTCGTCGCACCAGGAAACGCACTTCCCATCCTTCTACTGCTTCTAGTTCACCATAAGTAGCTAGTTTGTCGGCAGGTAACTGTTGGGCAAGTTCTACCTTGACTTCCCGATAAGGAGCAAAGCGCTCCAACAATCCCTCAAGAGAACCATCATAAATTAACTGACCTTGATGAATCACTATTACCCGCTGGCAGAGAGCAGTGATATCAGCCATATAGTGACTGGTTAATAGTACAGTAGCTCCGGTCTGCCTGTTATACTCCCGTAGAAACTCCCGCACCCCTAATTGAGCATTAACATCTAATCCCAGGGTTGGCTCATCGAGGAATAATATCTGAGGCTGGTGGAGGAGTGCAGCTAGCAATTCGGCTTTCATGCGCTCCCCA
>JAAHHL010000864.1 GCA_010672185.1 Caldora sp. SIO3E6
TACCAACTTAAGTCCTAAATTTGAGAATACAGCTGCGTTTAAATGGCTCGAACGGCGGGCTCCTTACTATAGCTTTGAGTTGTCTTTTCCAGAAGACAATCCTCAGGGAATTAGTTATGAGCCTTGGCACTGGCGCTTTGTGGGCGATACCCACAGCTTGGAAACTTTCTACAAAGCTCAAGAATTTACTCGCACGGAATCAGAGTCAGAAGAGGAGCAGGGAGAGTAAGCGATCACGTCTACCTTTATAATATTTGTAATAATAGTTAACAAACAATCCATAATAAATATTAATTACCAAACCAATGCAGCAAGCAGCTCTCAATTTAATTGCCATTGGCGTTTTTTGCATGACGCTTTCCGTGCTTCTCGGACCAATGCTCAATATTCCCGCAGCTATCCCTGCCCTTGCCACTATGGGGGTGTTGAGTCTTGCTACCCTTGATACCCTTGGCTTTCAAGGCAAAGGTGTCACCATCTTATTAGATTTGGTTGCTGGTACCAAGAGTCAATATCGCGATCGCATTCTCCATCATGAAGCAGGTCACTTTTTAGTTGCTTACCTACTAGATATTCCCATTACCGGTTATACACTTACTGCTTGGGAAGCTTTCAAACAAGGTAAACCAGGTTTAGGAGGTGTTACCTTTGATACTCAAGGACTCTCACCAGACCCCCTTGCTGCTGGTGAGGTACGCTTAACCTTAGAGCGGTTTTGTACTGTTTGGATGGCAGGAATTGCGGCAGAAACCTTGGTGTACGATAGTGCAGAAGGAGGTGCGGAGGATCAGCAGAAACTAAGAGAGGCTCTAACCACATTGGGACTTCCTACTAACCAGTATTCCCTTAAAGAGCGATGGGCAACTCGACAAGCTCAAGGAATGATTGAGGAAAACCTCAGTGCTTATCAAGCTCTAGTTGAGGCGATGAAGCAACGAGCTTCAGTAACAGAATGTTCAGAGGTAATCGCGAAGGCAGAAAGAGGTTTTAAACCAAATTAACCAATTATCCATTATCCATTATCCATTATCCATTATCCATTGATAACCCATGCAACTCTCACCAAATTTTTATGACACACACCCCCGTAAAGTTAACTTTTGAACAATACCTTGAATATGATGATCGCACAGATAACCGCTATGAATTGTTTAGTGGGGAACTGATACCAATGCCTCCAGAGTCAGGATTAAATGACCGAATTGCCCGTTTTCTCTTAGTTCAGTTTATGAATCTGGTGGGACTGGATCGGGTCGTCATTCATACATTAGAATTACAAGTTCAAGGGAATCCACTTAATCGTTGGCCTGATTGCATTGTTTTGCGACCTGAACATGTTTCACAATTAGAACAGCGGCAGACTTTATTCCTTAATATGGCTCCCCCATTATTAGTTGCTGAAGTAGTTAGCCCCTACAGGAACCAAAATGATGAAAATTACCGACGTGATTATGTTGATAAGCGACAACAGTACGAGCAGCGAGATATTCCTGAATACTGGATTATTGACCCTAAAGCACAGTTAGTCAGTGTGCTTGTGCTGGTAAATGGTAGTTATCAAGCAACTGAGTTTACTGGTAATCAGCAGATTATATCTGTGATTTTTCCTGAACTAGAACTTACTGCTACACAGGTTTTGCAAGCCATGTAGTTTTTTATATTTGAAATCTAGCAATTGAAGCAGCTCTTCTTGAATTTAATTCTTGCTCTCAAACTCATTATACCAAATCCGGTATCGATATACCCGCTATGCCCACATTGTAGAGACGTTTCATGAAACGTCCCAGAGCAAGATTTCACAGTTTGCTCAAAACGGCTCTATTGTAACCGGATTTGGTATTACTCATTTTTTGGGACTGAAGTCCTACTACTGCTTATTACTTATAAAAGTATGAAAAGACGTTCTTTTTTACAGTTAACTGCTCTTACATCAGGCTCTATTATTATGGGAAAGATGCTTAATGGTTGTGATGCAACCAGTACCGAATCCTCAATTGCCTCAGATATTTCTTGGTTTATGCCCGATGAATCCGCTGAACATGAGTGTACCTGGATGGCTTTTGGAGCAAATCTAGAAATTTGGGGGAGTAAACTGCTTCCTGAGATACAAAATAATTTAGCCACAATTGCCCGGACTATTGTTAAGTATGAGCCGGTGAAAATGCTGGTGAGAGAAGAAGATTATGATATTGCTAGGGAAAAATGTGGTTCGGATGTGGAGTTAATCATTTGTCCTTTGGATGACCTTTGGATTAGGGATACTGGTCCTGTTTTTGTTGTCAGTGAGGATGGGCAAAAAGCTGGTGTTGATTTTAACTTTAATGGCTGGGGAGAAAAACAGGATTACGATAATGATGCGGAAGTAGCGGGTTTTGTGGCAGAAAAGGCTAACGTACCCTCAATTAATACAGACTTGGTCTTAGAAGGAGGTGGTATAGAAGTAGATGGTAATGGCACAGCGATTATAACGGAAAGCTGCGTTTTAAATGACAATCGTAACCCTGGGTGGAGCAAAGCGGATTGTGAAGCAGAACTTAAGGCTTTATTGGGACTAGAAAAAATTATCTGGCTTCCTGGTATTGCTGGTTACGATATTACTGATGGACACACAGATTTTTACGCACGTTTTGCCCATCCTGGTGTTGTGGTTGCAGGATTTGAGCCTAATCCTGATTCTGACGATCACGAAGTTACCAAAGAGCACATAGAGATTCTACAGTCAGCAACTGATGCTAACGGAGAACCATTGGAAGTGATTGTCCTGGAAGCGCCAAAATCCACTAGACCAGGTTACCCTAAGGATGAGTTTGCTGCAGGATATATTAATTTCTACGTTATTAATGGTGCTGTAATTGCACCAGAATTTGGCGATGCTAAAGCTGACAGCCGTGCTCAAGAAGTATTGGCAGAACTTTTCCCTGACCGAGATATTGTACAGCTCAATATTGATGCGATCGCAGCTGGAGGAGGAGGAATACACTGCGCTACGCAGCAAGAACCGGTTTAGAATTTAGAATTTAGAATTTAGAATTTAGAATTGAATTTGCTGCTTTTTTTGATAGCTTGCGATTGTTTTGCTGCAGCAGTTAAGCTGATCGAGCTTCTTTTGTGCTATATTAACTAATAATGGGATAGGTGTGCGCATATAAGGTAGCCTCTGTAGAGAATGCAATTGTATTCTTAGGTTAGGTTAATACATATAATCCTTTTATTCGTTTGTGGAAGAAGCTCGAAGCCTGTCCTCAATTTTCAATTATCTCAATTCTCAATATGAATGAAACTCCTTCACCCGCTCAAGACTCCCTGACAACCGAGCTTGATGAAGATACAGTGCTCTTGGTAGAAATGTCTTCTGGTCCTGGAATGAAGCAGGTTAGCTTGAATCCGGCAGATTTAGCTCAAAAATCGACTCAAGCTGTTGATAAAGCAATGGGTACGATTCGAGCAATGGCAAAGCGAACTATTGCTACTCTCGATACCTTATCTAATAAACCAAATCAGGTAGAACTAGAGTTTGGGATCAAGTTTAATGCGGAAGCAGATGCCCTGATTGCCAAAACTGGTACGGAGGCAAATATTAAGGTGAAAATGGTGTGGAATCGTGATTCAAGTAACAAGTAACAAGTAACAAGTAACAAGTAACAAGTAAGGCAACAGAACCTAGCGTAGGGTGTGTTAGCGCAGCGGACGCTGGTGGCGAAATATTGCTTAACATTTTGAAAGCCTTGATACCGATGGCGAACTTAACACCTGGAAATAAATTCTCCAATTTACTTGACAACAGGACGATAT
>JAAHHL010000865.1 GCA_010672185.1 Caldora sp. SIO3E6
TAACCACAATTCGCAACAATGGGAGAATTTTTCCTAGATGTTCGTTCTCACCGATTGTGCCTTTGTACCTGGGGACCAGAAGCAGGACCTCTAGTGCTGTGTCTCCACGGTATCCTCGAACAAGGAGCTGCCTGGGAAGAAGTTGCCGTACCCCTAGCCAAAATGGGTTACCGTGTAGTTGCTCCTGACTTGCGAGGACATGGACGCTCTTCTCATATTGGTACAGGAAACTCTGCCCATTTAGTAGACTTTTTGGGAGATGTGGATGCAATTGTTACCGAACTTACCGACAAACCATTTATCCTAGTAGGGCATTCCATTGGTTCAGTAGTAGCAGCCATGTATGCTAGTGTGCGATCTGCTGGCAACAGTGCTTCGTTATCGCAGAAGGTGGAAGCTTTAGTCCTAGTCGATACTTTACTCCCTTCTGATGGTAACGACAACGAAGTTGCAGAACAGCTAGCCACTCACTTAGACTATCTCGCCTCTCCTCCTCAACATCCTGTATTTCCTGATGTAGCTACCGCTGCCTCTCGCCTGCGCCGAGGAACTCCGACTATGTCAGAAACCCTAGCTCTCAAACTAGCTAACCGAATTACCAAACCCTGTGATGGTGGTGTGTGTTGGCGGTGGGACCCAATACTGCGTAATCGTACTGGCATCGGTTTCAATGGTAATTCTTTCCCCAAAGCCAGATACCTCGAATTACTCCGGCGAATTCAAGCACCGACTACCTTAATCTATGGAGATACCAGTCACTTAAATAGAACCGATGATTTGTCTGAACAGCAAGCAGCTATGCCACAAGCAAAGCGAGTGTTCCTCTCCGGAGGACACAACCTCCATATTGATGCTCCCCAAGCCATAGCTGATTTAATTGCCGAAGCGGCGATGAAATTGAAAAGGTAAGGAGCAATAGGGAACAGTGAGTGGGAGAGCTTGGGTTCACCCAGAGCCCCGACTTATTGGTTGAAGAAAGTGATTAACACTCGGCAAACTGGCAGAAGAAGTCGGGGCTCTACCATCTTTCATATAAGATAATTTAAGGTGTTGTTGAAGCCCTTGCTATATGTTATTTTTTGAAATTGTCTTATCCGGCTTATCTTTCCTGTTTTCCAGAGTACTAAGATTTGTCATGCAAGCCCTAAGCGGGTTTTATACTAGTTCTAGCCAACAAAATCTTGAGTGGGAGCTCGTTTGTGCAGAGTTTTTCAAAAAAGATATCAAGTTACTATGGGCAATGACTAAAGCTCGTTGGAACCTCCATGCAATTGTGGCCATTGTTGGTTCTATTGAAGTTAAAGAATCCCTGAGCATAGATATTAATTCAGCCAACAAATCTGCTAAGTCCTGGACAGTAGTTGTTTATACTGCACCAAACTTGAATACTATTACTAGTATCAGTTCTCTAACTGTTGCTGATCAAAATCAATGGCAATCCTTGCAACTCCAGCCTGGTCAATACTTACTAGGCTTAAGATATTATCACTGGTCAGAGACAGTGGAATTTCCAGCTATTAAAGCAGACGGAGTGGAAGTTGTTGCCGCTCAAACCATTGAGGCTCCTGCGAATATCAACAATTTTTACTACGACCTAATCAAACGGAAAAATTTTATTCATATAGGTTTGAATTACTATGTCTTTAACCTACTGCGATTTAAGCAGTGGTTGCCTCAAGACTTTGTTAGAAGAGTGTTTTTACCTGTACCCAACCCAGAAACCAAATTTTATTTTGGTGCTATTAAGATAGGAGAAGTCTTACAATTTAAACTAGATGCTTTACTTCTAAACAACTATGATGTTTATTTCAGTCTATACAGTCGTGAATGTTTTCCAATAGAATGGTATGCTATTACTGGACAAGAACATACCACATCCACCAGACAAGAAAACTGTCTATACGTAGTAAGGATTCATCAAAAGTTCCCCAAACAAGAAGAGTTTGTGAATGATTGGGTAAATATCGCAGTTGTTTAAAGAAAATTGGCAATTGGCGATTAAAAATCACCAAAATCTACTAAAATATAGAATTACCCAACTCTCAACTCCCTCTTCTCTCCTTAACTACTAATACATTCAAGATGCCAACCTCAGAACAAAGAACTTTTCAGCTTGACTTTGAAAAACCGCTTGTTGAGTTGGAGAAACGAATTGAGCAAATTCGTGAACTTGCTACAGAAAATAAGGTGGATGTCTCTGACCAAATTCGGCAGCTCGAAGCCAGAGCCACCCAATTACGTCAGGAGATTTTTAGTAGTTTATCACCAGGACAGCGCCTACAGTTAGCCCGTCACCCTAGGCGTCCGAGTACCCTAGATTATATTCAGGCTATTAGTGATCACTGGATTGAACTGCATGGCGATCGCGGTGGTGCTGATGATCCTGCCTTGGTTAGTGGCATTGGCAGTTTGAACGGTCGTTCAGTTGTCATACTAGGTCATCAAAAAGGTCGGGACACCAAGGATAATGTGGCTCGAAACTTTGGTATGGCATCTCCTGGGGGTTACCGTAAAGCGATGCGGCTAATGCAACATGCTAACCGATTTAGTATGCCGATTTTGACCTTTATTGATACCCCAGGAGCTTGGCCTGGTGTTGAAGGAGAAAAGTTGGGTCAAGGCGAAGCGATCGCTTACAATCTCCGAGAGATGTTTAGCTTGGATGTCCCAATTATCTGTACAGTTATCGGTGAAGGGGGTTCTGGTGGAGCTTTGGGAATTGGTGTTGGTGATCGACTGTTGATGTTTGAACATTCTGTTTACACTGTAGCTAGTCCTGAAGCTTGTGCTGCAATTCTGTGGAAAGATGCTTCACAATCCCAACAAGCAGCTGCTGCTCTGAGGATTACAGCTTGGGATCTCAAAGAATTAGGGATTATTGACCACATTTTGCCAGAACCATTAGGGGGTGCCCATTCCAATCCCCTAGAAGCAGCTTCCATCCTGAAGAGTGTACTGCTAGAGAATCTTGAAGAACTTTCCCAACTTACAGGTCAACAGCGCCAAGACTTGCGTTATCATAAGTTCCGTAACATTGGCGTTTTTACCGAGCTTTCTGCTGAACACTGTTGAGGAAAAATTACTTGGAACAACAATTTGGAGATTGATGTTAACCAACTCCAAAGCTATTTCCTCTGCCAAGTTACCAGGCTGTCAGTTTTTTCTGGTGATATAATTATCACTGTAACAATTGTTTACATTTCTCTCATTTTATGACTATTGCCTCTTCCAATGGTTCCAATCTTGCTGAGTCTAGTTTGAAACTAGACTCCACCAGTAATTTAAAAACACGACCTGATCGCAACACCCAGAATGGTCAGCAACCAAAGTTGCAACGACCGACGGAAGACATGAACGAGGAAATGATGAGGGCTGTGCGGACAATGCTGTTAGGGGTTGGTGAAGATCCAGAACGGGAGGGTCTTCTTAAAACTCCTAAGCGAGTGGCAGAGGCAATGCAATTCCTGACCAGTGGCTACAATCAATCCTTAGAAGAACTGGTTAATGGAGCCATTTTTGATGAGGGTCACAATGAAATGGTTCTTGTCCGGGACATTAATTTCTTTAGCCTGTGTGAACACCACATGTTACCGTTTATGGGTAAGGCTCATGTCGCATATGTTCCCAATGACAAAGTTGTGGGACTCAGTAAGCTAGCTCGTGTCGTAGAAATGTATGCACGGCGGCTGCAAGTCCAGGAACGCCTAACTCGCCAGATTGCTGAAGCAATTCAAACTATCTTGGAACCGCAAGGTGTGGCGGTGGTTATGGAAGCTACCCATATGTGA
>JAAHHL010000866.1 GCA_010672185.1 Caldora sp. SIO3E6
CCAAAGTTACCCAGGGATTTTCCGGGTCGATGCCAGGTTTTTGAGCCAACAGATGCAATTTCCTTGGACTTTTTTGGTTTGCTGCATGAGGAGAAAGCCTTCTCTGGTATGGCTTACACACTTATTCAGCAAGCCCTACTTATTCCACATTTTTAAGTGTGTCACGATTAAAGAAAAGTGGTATAATATCTGCCCACTATCATATACAGTATCAGCTAGCCGACTACTTTCTATAACATCACATTAGAATAGTAAAGAAAGATTGTTTAGATTTGTGTAGCCTCGACTGGCTAGAGGAATAATTATGGCTGCCGCTGTTTTAGTCCAGAATCTCCAAAAGCGCTACGGTGATGTCGAAGCTGTCAAAGACATCTCCTTTCAAGTAGAACCTGGTGAAATTTTTGGCTTACTTGGTCCTAATGGTGCAGGTAAAACCACAACTATTCGCTGTTTGTGTACCTTAACAGCACCGGATGCTGGTAAAGTTGAAGTATCTGGGATATCCGCCCTTGATAACCCTAGGGCAGTGCGCCGCAGAATCGGCTATGTAGCTCAGGAAGTTGCCCTAGATAAAGTGCTAACGGGTAGAGAGTTGTTGGCGCTGCAAGCTGATCTTTATCATCTTCCCAGTACCTTTACTAAGGAACGCATCAATCAAATGATTGCTCTTCTGGGGTTAGAGGAATACGCGGACAAAAAAACTGGTGGCTATTCCGGTGGTATGCGTCGGCGCTTGGATATGGCAGCAGGATTACTCCACCAACCGGAGGTTTTGGTGCTAGATGAACCAACGGTGGGACTCGATATTGAAAGTCGCTTTGTCGTCTGGGAGTTTCTGCGCCAACTACAGAAGGCAGGAACTACAATTTTGCTGAGTAGCCACTATTTAGAAGAAATTGATGCCTTGGCTGACCGAGTGGCAATTATTGACAAAGGTCAGGTGATTGCTGAAGGTACACCTTCTCAGTTAAAAGATCAAATAGGAGGCGATCGCATTACTCTGCGCATCCGAGAGTTTTCTCCCCCAGAGGAGGCTCAGAAAGCCAAAGATTTACTGCAAGCTCTCCCTTTTGTGCAGGAAGTGATTATCAATAACGCTCAGGGTAACTCCCTCAACCTAGTAGTGCAACCCAAAAGCGATGCATTGCTGACTATTCAGCAATCTTTGCAAAATATCGGCTTACCGACTTTTGGTATTGCTCAGTCAAGACCTAGTTTAGATGATGTCTACCTCGCTGCTACGGGTAAAACCTTAATGGATGCGGAACTAGCCGCTGCTGGGAGGCGAGATGTGAAAGCAGAGCGTAAACAAAGTATGCGCTAAAAACATATCATCTATTACTGGCAGGATGCCAGTTCCACGAAAATATATCACCTATTACTGGCAGGATGCCAGTTCCACAGAAATATATCACCTATTACTGGCAGGATGCCAGTTCCACAAAAATATATCACCTACTACTGGCAGGATGCCAGTTCCACCAACTACCTAACTATGAGCACAACCGTTACTCCACCTAAACCTGACATCAGCTTGCCACCAGAGGCAGCTGGTAAAATGCCCATTAGTGATACCCCTGGTATCGGTGAATTTATCCAGGAAACTCGGGCTCTCACTAAGCGTCTATTTATTCAGTTACAAAGACGGCCTTCTACCTTAGTTGCTGGATTGATTCAGCCCCTGATGTGGCTAATTCTGTTTGGAGCCTTATTCCAAAATGCTCCCCAAGGACTATTTGGTGATGGTTTGAGTTATGGCGAATTCCTCGGTGCTGGGGTGATTGTGTTCACTGCCTTCGCCGGGGCTCTCAATGCAGGATTGCCAGTAATGTTTGATCGGGAATTTGGTTTTTTGAACCGCTTACTAGTAGCACCTTTAGCTTCCCGATTCTCCATTGTTGCTGCTTCCGCTATCTATATTATTGCTCTGAGCTTATTGCAAACAGTGGTAATTGTCACAGCTAGTGCTTTTTTAGGAGCAGGTTTACCTAATCTCGCAGGTTTGGGGATGATTGGATTGATTATCTTCCTACTAGTTGTGGGCATCACTGCCATGAGTTTGGGATTAGCTTTTGCCCTACCTGGTCATATTGAACTGATTGCGGTTATTTTTGTTATGACCCTGCCTTTATTGTTTGCTAGCACTGCCTTGGCCCCTCTTGCCTTTATGCCGGGATGGCTGCAAGTAGTTGCCTGTCTCAACCCTCTCAGTTATGCCATTGAACCGATTCGTTATCTCTATCTCCACAGCGATTGGTCTTTAGGTAGTATTGTGATCGAAGCACCTTGGGCATCCATTAGCTTTGGTGGAGCATTACTGATACTCCTGATTTTTGCTACCGGTGTACTATTGGCAATCCAACCTCTACTCCGTCGTCGCTTTGGTTAAAATTAGGAAGTAGGCAACAGGGAGGAACCGACTTTCATAACCCGGTGGTGAAAAAATTTTTTCATCGAGACTGCCTTCCGCATTCTCCATTCCCAATTCCCAATTCCCAATTCCCAATTCCCAATTCCCAATTCTCCATAATAATGCCATGAATATCACTACCAAGTTTTCTTCTGTATTACCCTCAAAGCTACTAACTCGTCTCACTCTGAGCATTGGCATCTCCACTTTAGCGATTGGCATTACCTCTGCTGTGCTACCTCAACCTACTTGGGCACAAGGGGGGGCCGATGCCCTAGGAGATATCGGTCCACAAAATGAAGTAGATTCTTTATCAGGGGCTGGTGGAAACGTAAACCCTTTTGACTTGATTCATAATGCCCAACAAGCTGGTTCAATCAGCCCTTATGAATATAAGCGTGGACTACCGGACACTATAAATAATGCGGTGGATGATTTCCGGCGTCAACAAATAGAGCAGTGGAACAATCAACAGTCTGGAAATAATCAGCAACCAGTTTCTTCAGAAAACCCATCGGCAACTGTTGAAACGGAGAATTAAATTTAAAGGGCGCACATCAAAGGGCGCACATCAAAGGGCGCATATCAAAGGGCGCATATCAAAGGGCGCATATCAAAGGGCGCATATCAAAGGGCGCATATCAAAGGGCGCATATCAAAGGGCGCATATCAAAGGGCGCATATCAAAGGGCGCATATCAAAGGGCGCACGTCGGTGCGCCCCTACAGTCCCCTGAAAGTTTTTATTTCATAAGGAGGTGTTATGATTCCATGCAACTTCGGAATACAGTAAGCAACTTTACCAAAGTCCAGGTATTGGTCTAGGCTGAGCCTGAACTGGACGTGATACTGGGGTTGGACGAGTTGTAGGAGCTGGACGAGTTACTGTTCTTCTCCGTGTTGTGTCAGTGAACTCGATTGTTACCTCCTCCACTTCACGACGAGTGACGAAGTCTACAGGTATTACGTCTTTATTCGGTTTGTGTGTCGTTCCGCTAACTGCATCACCAATTTCGATGCCGAGCTCTTCTTGAAGGTCTTCTGAGATCCACAAATCTTTGGTATCGCCATCTGGTGTCCTTACTGTTACCACATCATCATCGATATCTTCGACAATACCTGAGATAGTTACCCTGTCTCCTGCATGGGCTAACTGAGTATTGGTTGGCTGTTGTGTAGTTGTCTGAGTATTCTCGATCGCTAGCACTGATCCCGACCCTGCAGAAAGCAGAAGTGCTAAGGTTGTTCCTGTGAATACTTGCAGTTTTAACATCATATGTATTACATCCTCACGGTATTGGAGTAAATAAAGTAAATTGCTAGGACTGAGCTTGCCGCGAAACTGGAGCTCTAGGCGTGAGCTACTAGCAATGAATC
>JAAHHL010000867.1 GCA_010672185.1 Caldora sp. SIO3E6
TTTACCTCACAAGCAACAGCAACTGTCAGCATAACTAAATTTCTGGCCAGTGGATAGTCACACACATCATCATTGGTAGGTGAGGGAACTCGATAATCCTCATTCCAGATGATTTCAGCATAGTCACGCTCTAATCCTACATGGAGACAAGGCAACTGAGACTCCTGGCAGTAGTCTTTCACTGCTTGACGTGCCACACTATTATCAAAGGTATCAATTACCAGACTGGCATCTTGCAGTAGTTGAGGAGCATTGGCTGCGGTTAACTCCTTAGAACGGCCATCTATAGCCACTCCCAAAGCACGATAAAGACTATTTGTCAATATTTTAGCTTTGTAGGCTCCCACATCCGACTTGTAGTAAGGTTGGGTAGAGAGATTTCGTTCTTCAATGCGATCGCGATCGATTACCCGTAATTTACCAAAGCCAGAACGAGCCAGGTTTTCGGTAATATTTGCTCCCAAGGCTCCTGCGCCACACACCGTTACCGGAAAATCCTTCAGCTGCTCCATCAATGTTGGTGTTCTGTGGAGTCGTTCATGGAAGAAAATGGACATTGTTGGTTGTTGGTTGTTGGTTGTTGGTTGTTGGTTGTTTGTTTGATTTTTTAGCCTCGTAGGTTGGGTTGAAGAATGAAATCCAACACCAAATTTACTATCTTTGTTGAGGGTCTTATATAGTGGTGTCGTAGGCAATCGCATTATGATAGTCTTAGTGTATTGATCTAGAGTAATTACACATAGCGGCAACTAATGACCAGCATTTCTGCAGTAGATTTATTTTGTGGAGCTGGAGGATTAACCCACGGTTTCCAACAGGCAGGTCTTCGGGTAAATGCTGGGTATGATCTTGATCCCGCCTGTAAATATCCCTACGAGAATAACAACGAAGCAAAATTTATCCTTAAAGAGGTAGAAAAAGTTACTGGTGCTGAATTATTAGAACATTTTCCCCCAGGTGACATCAAAGTACTGGCAGGATGTGCTCCATGTCAACCATTTTCAACCTATTCAAGGCGATACGGTAAGGAAAAAGCCCAAAAGTGGAAACTCCTAAAGGATTTTATTCGCCTCGTGCAGGAGTGTAATCCAGAGATTGTTTCTATGGAAAATGTACTCCAGCTAAAACAGCATCAAATTTTTCAGGAATTCACTACTGCCTTAGAACAATTAGGCTACTTTGTGATCCCCTATGATGTTGATTGTCTTAATTATGGTATTCCTCAAACACGCAAGCGGCTAGTCTTTTTCGCCTCAAAGTTTGGCCAAATTAATTTGATTCTGCCAACCCACGATAAAATAAGCTTTGAAACTGTACGCAATACTATCAGTGGTCTTGAACCTCTTGCTGCGGGTCAATCATCCAAAACGGATCGTCTTCATCGTTGTAGTAAGCTCTCAGATCTCAATCTTCGTCGTATTATTGCTTCTCAACCTGGTGGAACTTGGCGAGATTGGCCTGATGAGCTGATCGCCAAATGTCATGTTAAAATTAGCGGTCAGACATACCCAGGAGTTTATGGTCGGATGGAATGGGATCGTCCTAGTCCCACTATTACAACCCAGTGTTTTGGTTTCGGAAATGGTCGGTTCGGTCATCCTGAACAACATAGAGCAATATCTCTAAGAGAAGCTGCATTGTTACAAACTTTTCCTGCCAATTATCAGTTTGTAGCTCCTGAACAACCAGTAACATTTACAAGTGTAGGACGATTGATTGGGAATGCTGTTCCCGTTAAGTTAGGTTTAATAGTTGCACAAAGTATCATAAACTATATTAAAAATCAACTTTAAGAACTGCTTCTAGGTGAGTCTAAGTAGTCTTGATTAGCTATATAGGTTTCGATATTTTGTAGTATTTGTCTCAAATATTTTACTACTTTCTTTTTGATTCTCAACAAATCTCCCATAGTTTGAGTTCGTCCTACTTCAGCAAAAGACTTGACACCATGAGCTAAATCATTTCTATTGGTCTTCACCGTTAACAGATCCTGTCCATTACCCGTCTGAGCATAGTCAGTATTAGATGAAAAACCATACATTTCTGCTGTTTTCCTAATTTCCCTGCCATCAATGTTACCGGAAAAAATCTCTCCTTTATCGAATCCAGCAGTGATGATATCGAGGGAAATAGCTGTGATTTCCATCAGGACTTTGTCAGGATTGCGCCTTGCCAAATTTTTGAGGACAATTTTCCTGAGTTCGGGTCTGATATGATCAAATGAAACTCCTTTACTCCGTAGTTCCTCGAAAATTGCTTCTATGGCATCACGCATGGTAGCTTCAACCAGATTATATAGCAACAAGAATCCACTAGCTTTGAGAGTTTTTTCCAATTCAGGGTCAATCTGTCGGATTTTAGTTGCTCCATTCTTCCCTTCCATAATTAATTTGGTTGTTCCCTGTTCCAGACTCTTCAGGAAAATAAAATACTTGTTTACTTCTTTAGTTCGTTCCTTAAAATCTTGAAATAAGGTGCTGGTCATGATTTGCCTAACAGTTGATCTCGCACATATTCGATTCGTCGAATCACTTTAGGTTTAGAGTTGCTAGAATCGGATGTAGTGTACTCTTTAAATTCGTCAGAGTCAAGCCACTCCATTGATTCTGGTTCAAGAGTACTTGTTTCTTTCAGCGCAAGAGCAACACCTACAGCAATAGCCTCAAATCGGATACGAGGAGTCCTGATGTATCCTTTCCCTTTACTAAATCCATTGGTAAAATGTTTTGCTACAAAATTTAGCATTGACTGGAATTCATTGGTCATCCCTTCACGATCAAGTCTTTCATGATTGTGTGCCTTTAAGTAATCGTTGAGGAATTCATTCACTCGTCGGTCAAAGTTCTCATAATTATTTAGATAGGCAAAGAAACGCAACACAAATTCTTGGGGCTCCCGTCGGCGAATCGATGCTTCAGAAAATGGACATAGTTGACGAAACTGGGGATTTTCAGATAATTCTTTAATGAGATCTAGGAATGGTCCAGGGGATATACCTCTGCGCTTTTCCATATCGTTCAATTCAACACTCCCCGTGTTGATTCTTTCAAACATATCTCTACGCACCTCTTCATCTGCCTTTTCCGTTAACTGGATCATTCGCAAGGTACTTCGTTTAAAGCGCCTCTGTCGTGCCAGTGGTAAGTCAGCGAAGGTGAAGTTATTTAACTTCTCTAGCTTCTCCAACTTCTGTAGGGTTAGTTCATTGCTTAGGAATCTCGTCAGGGTACGGATGCGTTGTGTACCGTCTACTATCTCCAAACGTCCTAGATCATTTTCCTCATCGTAAATATCGGCAACAAAAATATATGGTATGGGTAACCCTAAAAGCAAAGACTCTATAAATTTTGACTGTCTTATCTCATCCCAAGCCATCTCTCGTTGGTAATCCGGTATGAACAACTCATTGGTGTCATCTTCTCTACCGTCTGTGTACTTCTGAACCAGTATTTCCACTGGATACTCTTTGGTGTTGTAATCGACAGGCTTTTGCTTTTCCCGAATTTCGGCTTCCGCAGCTTCTCGGTGTTTATCTGTGATTGCTGGCTCTGGTGACATATTTTGACTTTGGGTATCATCTCTCTTGCATAAATCCGGTCAGGGCGTAGCATTAGCGGAACAAAACTTTGATATTATGGGCGATATGGCAGCGCCAATGCTACTCCCCTACAGACAATTATCGAATGGGTCTATTATGTTCTGTAACTAAGCAGATATAATTTTAATCCCTGTATCTAAAATGACAGTTATCGGAGTTGTTGTGCCAAGATCAACTAAAGTGA
>JAAHHL010000868.1 GCA_010672185.1 Caldora sp. SIO3E6
TCCCAAAATTTCGTTCACCCGATTGTGTATCAGTCAAAACTAACTTTCTTGTAGCTCAAAATGAGCAACTCAGTCCTAACTCATCAGCTAAAAATTGGCGAAGTTGCCCATAGGAGTGGCTTACCGGTGAAAACTATTCGTTATTATGAGGAAATCGGTTTGCTAGCACCGGCAACTATACGTTCTACCGGAGGTTATCGCCTGTTTGCTAGTCAGGTTTTCAACAGGTTAGCATTTATTAAGCGATCGCAATCTTTAGGACTCAGCCTCAGTGAGATTAGAGATATTCTCAACCTATACGACTCAGGTGAACTTCCCTGTGGAACTCTAAAACAACATTTACTCAATAAAATTGAGGTGATTACACAGCAAATTGCAGCCTTGGAAATTCTTAAATCTGAGTTACAAGGTATCGTTTCTGGTTGGCAAGAACAACCCCCCAGTTATGCAAGAGTTCAGACGATTTGCCCGAATATTCAAGAGATAGGGGAGCCGGGGGAGTCGGGGGAGACAAGGGAGACAAGGGGTGAGCGAAAAAAAGGGTGGGGAGCTGAGGGAGCTGAGGGAGCTGAGGGAGCTGAGGGAGCTGAGATAACTTATAATTTTTGGACACAAAGCTCGAGAAATCCCACCCAAAATTTCGTTCACCCGGAGACAAGGGAGTGAGACAAGTTAAAAATTGGGACAATAGACCTCTTGCACCCATTCGATAATTGTTTGTAGGGGCGTAGCATTGGCGCTGGCATTATTGCCCATAAAATCAAAGTTTTGTTCCGCCAATGCTACGCCCTTCCGGGGTTGATGCAAGAGGTTGAATTTATAGCAGTTTTTGCATCCATGAGGTACATCTTCTATTCCCAATTCCCAATTCCCAATTCCCAATTCTCAATTCCCAATTCCCCAAAGTTTTATGAGTATTCATCCTTCATCTTTAATATTTCATAGTTTCTACCTCTTCGCTGCAATCTCTTTCGCACCGGAACATTTAGGGACTTGCTGTCAAGCCAAACTAGTTGCCCAAGACAACTTAAATACCCCCTCATCTGAGATAATGGAACTGGAATTTCTCCCCTCAGATAGTTGGAGAAATCCTCAATTATTACGCACTATTGATGCCCATTCGGGACCAGTTGATGTGCTTACCTTCACTGCTGATAGTCAATTTCTGATCAGTGGGGGTAGCCGTAATGATGCTCATCTCAAGGTGTGGTGGTTGGAATCTGCGAAAGAAGTTGATAGTATCAGAGCGCACCAAACATCGATCACTGCTATGGCTTTGAGTCCGGATGAGGAAATACTGGCTAGTGTGGGCAATGATGCTGGTGTTAATCTTTGGGAGTGGAAGCAAGGAAACTATACCCGGACTTTTCTCGATCATTCCAGTAATATTCTTTCCTTAGCCATAACTCCAGATAGTAACACTTTAATTACTGGTGCATTAGATGGCATTCGGCTGTGGGATTTGAGGAAACAGCGCCCTCTTTATACTTTAAGCCGTTTTGATCACCAAACTTATGCTCTGGCGATTCATCCTGAGGGTAGCATTCTGGCAAGTGGCCACAAATTTGGCACAATTAAACTATGGAACCTAAAAACCGGGACATTACTGGGGTCAATTCCGGCTCATACTGGAGCTTCCAATCAAGCTCCTGGTCGTAGTAATCTTTCAGTGAGCGTTCTTGCTTATACTCCCGATGGTAGTATTTTAGTTAGCGGTAGTTATGATCGTACTATTAAAGTCTGGAACCAAATAACAGGACAACTGGCATACCCGCCATTAAGGGGACATACAGGACGTATTGAAGCGATCGCGATTAATCCTAACGGAAAAGTTCTAGCATCGGCTAGCCGTGATGGTGTCCGACTGTGGAACTTGCAAACTGGTGAACTCTTAGCTGTACTCCGTGGACATGGAGACTGGGTGAAATCTCTTGCCTTCAGTAAAGATGGACAACTCCTTGCTACTGGCGGATTTGATCAGAGTATTACGATTTGGCAAGTTACTTCACCAAAAGCGTCGGAAAGCCCTAGCTCTGGTGAAGGAAACAAGGAGTAGGGAAATGAGTAATTTGAGCTTACTGAATAAGTCGTAGTTTTCGGGTTTGAATACGAATATGTCAGGATAGGTAAGTATAAGGGATATCAGTAATTCCCCATTCCCCAACTCCCAAATGCGTGAATTTCTTAAGCAAACCTTTGCCAGCCTCGTTGGTAGCCTAACCAGCCTGATTTTATTTGTTAGTTTAGGTGCTGGTGGATTGCTCTTCTTACTAATTGCTGTGGCTTCTAGGGATACCGGACCACAGGTTCAGGATCAATCGGTGCTAGTATTCGACTTGTCTTTGAATATTACCGATACTGAGCCAACCTTAGGCACTAATGAGGCGATTAGCAGAGCTCTCTCCGATGAAGAGGATACCAGTATTACCCTGCGCACAGTTCTCGATACCCTCGATAAGGCGACTAAGGATCAACGTATTGTTGCTCTTTATTTAAATGGCTCTCAGAATAGCAGTGGTAGCAGCAACGGCTTTGCCACGCTGAAGGAGGTAAGGAAAGCTTTGGAACGTTTCCAAGCCGCTGGGAAGCAAATTATTAGCTATGATGTCAATTTGGGAGAAAAGGAATATTACCTGAGCTCTATAGCGGATCAGATTTTTCTGAATCCCATAGGAGCAATGGAGATGGATGGTTTTAGCTCAGAGCAACAATTCCTGAAGGGAGCACTGGAGAAATTTGGTATTGGTGTTCAGGTGTTGCGGGTAGGGAAGTACAAGTCAGCAGTAGAGCCATTCCTACTGGAAAAGCTAAGTCCAGAGAGCAAGGAACAGAGTCGAGCCTTATTATGGGCTCTGTGGGGTGAATTTCTCTCAACTGTGGGTAAAAGTCGTGAAATCACACCCAAACAGCTACAAGGTATTGCTGACTCTCAAGGGATTTTATTGGCAGAGGAAGCCCTTCAGCGTGGTTTAGTAGATCAAGTTGCCTATTTTGATGAAGTGCTTGTTGAACTTAAGAAAGTTACTGGCAAAAGCGAAGATGCTCAATCATTCCCACAAATTAATCTCACCACCTACGCTGAGGTTGACAACCCAGATACCACAAGACCCTATTCAGAAAATAAGGTTGCCCTGGTATATGCTGAAGGTAGCATCGTTGGCGGTCAAGGGGGCTCCCAGCAGGTGGGTAGTGAAAGCCTCTCCAAGCAACTACGTAGACTGCGATTAGATCAGGATGTTAAGGCAGTAGTATTGCGGGTAAATAGTCCTGGTGGCAGTGCTACGGCATCGGATATTATCCAGCGGGAAGTAGTACTAACGAGGGAACAGAAGCCGGTAATTGTTTCTATGGGAGATATGGCTGCTTCTGGTGGTTACTGGATTGCTACCTACGGCGATCGCATTTTTGCTGAACCAACTACTATTACCGGTTCTATCGGTGTTTTTGGTTTACTACTCAATATCCAGGAAATCGCTAATAACAATGGTATTACCTGGGATGTAGTGAAAACTAGTCGTTTTGCTGATAGCCAGACTATCACCCGCCCGAAAACGGAGCAAGAGTTGGCAATGTATCAAAAATCTGTTGACCAAATCTATAATCAGTTTCTCGATAAGGTGGCAGAATCTCGGAAATTGCCCAGACAAAAGGTAGAAGAAATTGCTCAAGGAAGGGTATGGTCTGGTGTAGAGGCGAAGAAACTTGGTTTGGTAGACGAAATTGGTGGTATTGATAAGGCAATTGAATATGCAGCGCAGCAGGCAAAGCTAGGAGATGA
>JAAHHL010000869.1 GCA_010672185.1 Caldora sp. SIO3E6
TTAGGGCTTGGGAGAATAAGTAACAAGTAACAAGTAACAAGTAATAAGTAACAAGGAATGCAGCATTTATCCGCTGTTTTGGGCATCTGCATCCCCCAAGGTTACCCGGGTTGATGCCAGGTTTTTGAGCTAAGAGATGCAATTTCTTGGGATTTTTTGGCTTGCTGCATGATTGAAAGACGAATCTGGTATGGCTGACCCACTTATTCAGCAGACCCTAGTTAGGGCTTGGTAGAATTGGTGCGCAAGCTATACCAGACAAAGCTTTCAGGTGTTAATAAACCAAGTCTTGTACAAGGAAATGTATCAAATGGGCTCAAAAAGCTGGCATTGTTGTGGAAAATCCCTGGGTAATCTTCAAGCTGAAAGCTGAAAGCTGACGGCTGAAAGCTAAAAACTGATAGCTAATGACTTCCTGAAGCAGACCCTAGTTAGGGCTTGCTGCACAAGTGTGGAAAAAGATATTAGTTAATTTAATTTTTGAGTTATTTTCCCGGGTTTTAGAGCTAATTAGGAAGATTTTTGGCAAAATAACTCAAATTTACTTCTTTTTTCTCAATTTAAAAGCGGAGATATTTAAGCTCCAACATTCTGTATTGTAACTGGCACAATCGGTATTTGCGTAATTTTAAACAAGAATTATGTAACTGTTTATACTGACAATACAGCATATTAGTTTACAGATAATCACTCTAGAACTGTTAAGAAGTTTCCCTTTCCCTGTTCCCTTCTTTGTTAAAAAATATTGCACAAGTATTGCAGTACGGCAAAAATAACCCATCGGTTACAAAAAGTTAAAAAGCTTCCCTTCCAAGCTTTCTTTCCTTGGAGCCTAGACTGCGGCAACTGCTTTGCCGCACTGCCTTGGAGCCTTCTTGCCCCAGTATCCTACCAGAGGGGAAAAATAAGGAAATTTCAAAATCTTTCAGGAATCTGCCTGATTGGTGATGTAGATTAATACAGCCTTTGACCAGAGTCACCGTTTTTCAACAGTGAGTCGCTTATCCTAGCTATTAGAGGAGAAACCCCACCCTACCCTATCCACCTGATATACGCCTTGATTCATTAACCTCTTAAATAAATCTATAACAAAGAATTTGACCAATTTATGAATTAAGGCGTATATTAAAGACAATGGGAACATCCAGCTAAAGATAGATCTTGGCTTCGATGTTTACACACAGGTATCATTGGAGACTAAACCTACGTATTAGCAGCAGAAATCGGCAAGGGTAACCATAACTAAAGAGGTATTCCTTGACGATTCAGCAAAAAGATAAGTGCTGTTCTCCGGTCATCAAGGGTGGAAATTCTAAAAATAAGTCCTAACGCACTCTTCACCAAGAGCGTTGTAACCGGTTGTAATAAAGAGATGATTATGCCAGCCACTCCTTTCTATGCCGACACAGAATTCGACAAAGACTCCTCTAACTACGAATTTGAGTTCAACAGTATGAGGGAAGATGTCGAACAGGCGGAAAATGATTTGGTTGATACGGAACTTGAAAGTACAGATGCTAATAGCTTCTTGCGAAGTGCCAACCGTCGTACAACCGACTTAGTTCGTTTGTACCTTCAGGAAATAGGTCGGGTTCGCTTACTCCGGAGGGATGAAGAAGTTTCGGAAGCCCAAAAAGTACAACGCTACATGCGTCTACAAGAAAAACGCACCGAGTTTGCCGAGCAAGGGGATGAGGTGATTGTGCAGTTTGTTCAACTAATTGATGCTCATGATCGTTTAGCCTGTCAATTGGGACACCGCCCTTCCCGGGAACGGTGGGCTGCTGCCAGTGGTGTGACAGTTTCTGAACTAAAGTTAAATGTGGCAGCAGGTAAACGGCATTGGGCTGAGTTAGTGGGACTCTCTCTCCAAGAGTTAGAGCAAGTTCAAACGGAAGGTATCCGCGCTAAGACTCATATGATCAATGCCAACCTACGCTTAGTGGTGTCGGTGGCCAAAAAGTACCAAAATCGTGGTCTGGAGCTTCTAGATCTCATTCAAGAAGGTACTTTGGGATTGGAGCGAGCAGTGGAAAAATTTGACCCGACTAAGGGTTACCGCTTTAGTACCTATGCCTATTGGTGGATTCGTCAGGGCATTACCCGCGCGATCGCTACCCAAAGTCGTACTATCCGTTTACCAGTTCACATCACTGAAAAGCTCAATAAAATCAAAAAAGCCCAGCGTAAAATCTCCCAGAAAAAAGGTCGTACCCCAACCATTGAAGATATTGCTGTGGAGTTAGAAATGACTCCTCCCCAGGTAAGGGAAGTTTTATTGCGGGTACCTCGTTCTGTGTCTTTGGAAATCAAAGTGGGTAAAGAAAAAGACACTGAACTAGGAGACTTGCTGGAAACAGAGGAAGCTTCTCCAGAAGATGCTTTAATGCGAGAAGCTCTACAGCGAGATTTGCAGCAACTGTTGGCAGACTTGACTACGCGGGAACAAGATGTAATTCGGATGCGGTTCGGATTGAGGGATGGTCAATCTTACTCTTTAGCAGAAATTGGTCGTGCTCTAGAGTTATCTCGTGAACGAGTACGTCAAATTGAAGCTAAGGCTCTCCAAAAGTTACGGCAACCGAAGCGCCGTAACCGCGTGCGGGATTATCTGGAAGCTTTTGCCTAACTAGCGTTATACCAAATCCGGTATCGATATACCCGCTATGCCCACATTGTAGAGACGTTTCATGAAACGTCACAGAGAGGGATTTCACGGTTTGCTCAAAACGGCTCTATTGTAACCGGATTTGGTATTATAGAGCTGCTAGGCATTAGGTTCCAAGGGAAGAAAGCTTCTTCTTTTATTCCTAGATTGTAGAGACGTTTCATGAAACGTCTCTACAGCATTTCGGGGTTGACTCAAAATAGGGGTAATTGATCCGGATTGGGTATAAACGTTCTACTATTTCTCAATTTCATTTACCGTATTATCCACAGGCAAGGTTTGTGAGCTCAGCACTGGATCATAAATAATTGTGAAGTTGGCATGGGGAATTAGTCGGTGGAGAATACGCAAATGAGCTTCAGCATCACCCCGACGACGAAAACGAGCAACGGTAAGCCGCTGCATACTGGGAAGCAATTTGATAATGCACCATGGACTAAGCCTTTCAAGATAAGTCATGAAATCTCCCTAGTAAATGTTTTAGGTTGGTTGCTTAATGCGCGTTGAATTAGGTTCAAGAGGGTGTGGCACGAAGCATCATTATCTTGTGGTTGAAGCACCCAATCACTGATGGGAGCAGGCTTATAGGTGAGTAGGTAGAATTTGTCATCGGTGACATAAACAGCCCAACTAGGCTGTTTGGGTTGTTTGCGGATACGATAGCCGCTTTTTTTGAGTGCTTCTCGAATAGCAACAATTTCTTGTGCCACACGCCTTCCTTCGGTTGCTTGGAATTTATTCAAGGTTGCTGGCAACTCTCAAAGACTAAAGCCACCATACAGGGAAGATTGGTAAGAAAAAAAGCTCAAAATGATATTTACATTTGAGCCATAATCAGCTTCAGCTCGGTTTTGGTTGGGGATTAGGGGTAACAAGATGCTTGAAAAGTTTGCAGGGTGTGGGGTGTAGGGTGTAGGGAAAAAATAAGAATATCTGAAATATTTTCTGGTTTGTAGCTGCCAACAACTGAGTAATACTCAGATCTTGCACCTTCAATGTTTACCTCTGAAAATTAGAAGTCAGGAGTCAGAAGTCAGGAGTCAGAAGAAGTAAGAAGTATATTTTGGGATTAAACAGAAGTAAAAGTATCCTTGAAGCCCAA
>JAAHHL010000087.1 GCA_010672185.1 Caldora sp. SIO3E6
TCAAACAGTCAGTAAAATGCTGTGGGATGATGATCATCTCTATGTATTTTTTATCGTTGAAGATGCACATATTTGGGCAGAACAAACCCAGCGGGATAGTGCGGTTTTCAAGGATGATTGTGTAGAAGTATTTTTCGCACCAGATCCGGACAAACCCCTGAGCTATTTTAATATTGAAATGAATGTGCGGGGGGCATTTCTGGATCAATTTCATCCCCAAGGTCCACAGTCATCCACCTCGGAATGGAATGGTCAGGGCATCCAAATTGCTACTAATATTGTCGGTACGCTAAATGACGACAGTGATACAGATCAATATTGGATTTTAGAAGCGGCGATTCCTTTTAGCAATTTTACTAACATCGCCAAGAACACACCACCTAAGCCAAGAGACATTTGGCATCTCAACCTTAACCGCTTAGGTGGTAAGACAAATCGACAGTACAGCCAATGGTCTCCCAGCCAAACTCCGAAACCTCAGTTTCATGCACCTCAAGATTTTGGTCGTGTGACATTTGTAGAAGCAGAGAGTCCATTTTAAATAACTCAAAGTCCCAATACTGCTCGGTTAAGAGAGTGTGGGGAGTGTGGGGAGTGTGGGAGGTGTGGGAGGGTGAGCGAAAAAAGGGTTGGGGAAACAATCAACAAGCAGACGCGGGGACGCGGGGACGCACCAGACGCGGAGAATTGAAATCCCAACCAAAATTTCGTTCACCCGGTGTGGGAGGTAAGAAAGCTGAGGGAGAGGGATTCGAGCTTAACCGAGCAGTATTGCTCAAAGTCCCCCTTTCCAAGGGGGATTTAGGGGGATCAAAACGTACCCCACAGATGCAATAAGCCTATTAATCAAATTAAGGAAGATTAACCATGGGAACTATTTACATTACCCACGAAGATTCATTTATCGGCAAAGCAGATGAACGGATTACCGTGAAAGCGGATAAAAAGAAAGTATTGGATGTTCCGCTAATTAAAGTTGATGGTATTGTAGTTGTGGGAAGAGCTACGGTATCTCCGGCAGTAGTTGCGGAATTGCTCAACCGTCATATTCCCTTAAGCTTTATTAGAGCAACTGGTAAATATCTTGGTCGATTAGAACCAGAAATGACCAAGAATATTTTTGTTAGAAAAGCTCAGTGGCAGGCAGCAGGGGAATCGAAACAGGCGGTGCATGTGGTTCGAGGTTTTGTGCGGGGTAAATTGAAAAATTACCGCCATAGTTTACTGCGGCGAGAACGAAACCATTCTGGGTTAGATTTACAAGGGGCAATTACTCGTATTGATCAAGCGATCGCTCCGATTAATCGCACGAATTCGATTAATTCCTTGCGAGGGTTGGAAGGTTCAGGAAGTGCAGCTTATTTTGGCTGTTTGAATCAATTGATTCAAGGGTCAGAGTTTGAATTTGAAGCCAGACGCCGTCGTCCTCCTACTGATCCGGTGAATTCCCTCTTAAGTTTAGGATATTCTCTATTGCGTCATGATGTACAAAGTGCTCTCAATATTGTCGGCTTTGACCCCTATTTAGGATATCTTCATGTAGAGCGTTATGGTCGTCCCTCTTTAGCGCTGGATTTAATGGAAGAGTTTCGTCCCGTAATAGTCGATTCTGTGGTATGTTCAGCAATTAATCAGCAATCATTTAAACCTAGTGATTTTATTAGTGAACCGGTGAGCAATGCCGTATCTTTAACGCCGGAAGGGCTTAAAGTATTTCTACGGTTGTACGAACAGAAAAAACAGTCTAAATTTAAGCATCCAGTGCTGAAGCGGAAATGTACCTATCAGGAAGCCTTTGAAATTCAAGCGCGACTCTTAGCTAAGTATCTGATGGAGGAAATTGACCAATATCCACCGTTAATTGTCCGGTAAGTTAGCAATGGATAATGGATAATTGATAATGGATAATTGATAATTGAAGATTTATAGTGGTAAGTGTTAGGTGTTAAGTTTTGAAGATTGAATTACGCGATCGCTAACCCAACCTACCGGATTGATTAATTAGCAATTAGCAATTAGCAATTAGCAATTAGCAATTCTAAATTCTAAATTCTAAATTCTAAATTCTAAATTCTAAATTCTAAATTCCCAAAATGCCCTACATGGTAGTATCCTACGATATCTCAGAAGACAAGCGCCGCACGAAAATCCACAATATCCTTAAGTCTTACGGGCAGTGGATGCAGTATAGTGTGTTTGAGTGCAACTTGAGCGATACTGAATATGCCAGGTTGCGATCGCGACTAGCTAAGGTGATTAAACCAGACCAAGATAGCATCCGTTTCTACTTCCTCTGTGGTTGTTGCCAGAATAAAGTAGAACGTATCGGCGGTGAGCAGCTTCGGGATGAGACGATCTTCTTTGTATCCTGATCAATGGTGACAAGTTAAAAGGTCGTGCATTTTGTCAACTCCCATATATGGCGTAGTAGTTCTAAAAAAAACCTATATATGGAAATACTCCAAGGGTTAAGGAAAATTGTATTCTTCTTCCTCCGCTCCTCCGCTCCCTTGACAACGACATCTTTACCTTAACTTGTCACCAATGGTATCCTGATGGGGTAATCAGAAGGCTCAAAAGTATACAGGGTCTGGGATATGTGATGTGCCCCAAAAACCTAACACCTAACACCTAACACCTACCACCTAATTCACAGATTGCGCTAAGGGGTAGGTGTTTTTTGGAGGAGGTGCAAAAAAATGGCTATATCGCTTTCTGTACAAGAGTTTGAGGTGTTCTGCTGAAAATTTGGGTTAGCGCATTTTCTGAAATGCTTATGGTGACTAGGTTTGAGGATATTTTACAAATGAGGTGCTTGATTAACTAGGGGCTGAAATGCTATATTTAGATCGGTTAGCGCAATTGAACCTTGAAAACCTAATACAGCAAGGGTTCCTGAAAGCCGCCCTCGCAATTGCTCTTAATCCCTATCAGGGATTGAAACCTACTGATATTTCCGCTAATTCGTGGAAAGGATCCTCGCAATTGCTCTTAATCCCTATCAGGGATTGAAACTTCCCTATGCCGCACTCAAACTAGGTGGATTTGCTCGCAATTGCTCTTAATCCCTATCAGGGATTGAAACGTGAGTTGGCATCAGTACCAATTAAAGTGTCAACTCGCAATTGCTCTTAATCCCTATCAGGGATTGAAACGTATTAGGGTGTGCCACTGGTAATGAGCTGATTCGCCTCAGCTCGCAATTGCTCTTAATCCCTATCAGGGATTGAAACCAGAGCATTGGCACTGGTTGACTTGCAATGAACCTCGCAATTGCTCTTAATCCCTATCAGGGATTGAAACGAAATGAACTCCCAGCTTCAAGCATACGGAAAACTCGCAATTGCTCTTAATCCCTATCAGGGATTGAAACCGGAGATTTGGAGATGTGGGGCGATTTTCCTGAATCCCCAACTCGCAATTGCTCTTAATCCCTATCAGGGACTAGCGCGACAACCCTTTGTGCTCTCTGTGCCTTTGTGGTTATAAATTTTAACCAATCCCTATTTCTGCACCCATCCCTTGCAATACCGATAAGGTAACCAGAATGGGTGATTCCAGGTTTGCTTTCCTACCGGTTCCCCTAAAACCTGGGAGCGCCACAATTGCCACATAATCAATAGCCAGAGTATCTCACCAATTCTACGACCTTGGATGGCTCCCCCTAGCTTACCGAAAACAATTTGTTCCGCTAACTTGGGTTGCCATCGTCCCTCAGTTTGCAGAATAGCTGGATTGAGCCAGACACCAAGGTTTCGCCACCAATTATGCAAACACCAAGAGGTTAAAGGAACACCCATCCCCCGTTTATTGCGCCAAACAATTTCCGGTGGCAGCCAGGATTCCACTGCACGCTTGAGGATATATTTCTCACAACTTCCCTGCAAACACAATTCCCCTGATAGACGGAATGTCCATTGTGCCAAAGATAAGTCACAAAAAAGCGATCGCACTCGTAATTTATGGGCAAATGCCAGATTCGTTGCTCGTGGATGGATATTTTGTGCTCCTTTGAGCATTAGGGTAGCGCGACGCAAACGGTGTAGTAGTGAAGTAGCAGAGGTAGCATCTAATGCGGAGTGTAACCAGTCTTGGGCTTGAAGAGCTTGGATTTGTGCGACAACTGCCGGTTGGAATACCTGCTCCTCGTAACCCCAGAGTCGATGGAAAGTTCGGAGATACTGCTGCTCAAAGGATTCTTTTCCTAAAGGATGTTCCGTTTGGTAAACACTAGCAGCAATTAAGGGTTTATTTGTCCAACCAGCAAATAACTGATCCCCTCCTTCACCATTAAAAATAATCTTTGTCTCCTGACTTGCTACTTGATTGAGGAGAAACAAGGGAACAGTAACCCCATCTCCAAAGGGTAAATCCAAAGCTTCCACTGTCGGCAAAAGTGCCTGTTGGATACCCTTGGGTGTTACCTCAACTTTGACAAGGGGAATGTCTAGCCAGTGAGCCACTTGTTCAGCATAAGGATATTCGGGAATGCCACTCTCACCAAAATCGAGGGTGTAGGCACGTACTTTTACCCCAGCTTTAACTAGCAATGCAGCGACAATGGAGGAGTCTAATCCACCGGATAAAAACACACCTACCGGCTGCTGCTCATCTAGATCCCTAATCTGATGTTCTATTCCAGCTTGGAGGAGGAGTTGCAATTCAGAAATGGCTTCTGTTTCATCATAAATCTGCTCCCTTTGCTCACACCATTCCAGGAGTTGATGGGTTTGGGGACTAGCAATAGTTCCCGATGCAGCGTCACCTTGCCAAGTTTGTTCAGTACCTGCTGTTATCGCCAAGATATTGGTAATGGGAGTTAGGGGTGTCGGCACATAAGAAAAACAACTGTAGCCGTATAAGGCGGGAATACTCACTTCTGTAGAGGCGACAACCGGTAATAGCAGCTGCAACCGTGAAGCAAACCAAATCACCTGTTCGATTTGTACACAATAAAACGGCACTCGCCCAAAGGCTTCCCTTCCTAAAATTAAATGGTTCTGGTTGATTTTTACCCAGGCATCCCCATTGGTTGGTGAACTAGAGTTGAATCCCCCGGCACAGAGAGTTGCGACTAGATCCTGGGGGGAAGATTTCAGGTTCCACTCGTTTCCAGAAGCCTGATTCAGAACTACAGTTAGTAAGTTTGCTAACTCTTGAGGATGATCATAACCCCAATAACCGACTAATTGGTGAGGGCAAGTTGCAACACTAAAACTTAGAATACCAGTCATGCCGAATCTGCATAAGTAATAAGTAATAAGTAATAAGTAATAAGTAATGAAAAATTTATACTAATATTCCTTGAAATCTTCTAGGGGTTTATCAAAATCATCACTCAGCCAAATTTTACCTTTGGCGCTACCTCTTTTTAAGGGTCGTTTGATAGGTAAGATTTTCGCTACTGGTTTGTCATCTTGAGTAATAACAATCTCTTCTCCTTTAATAGCCAAATCGAGAAGCTTAGATAAATTGGATTTAGCTTGTACTATATCTAATCGGGTCATCGCTATTGAGCCAATCGAGTATTAATTTTTATCAAGTGCGAGGGCGATCGCATTTCCTCTCAACCTATTACTAGATTTTCTTTGTGTTCTTTGTGTCTTTGTGGTGAGTTCTTTTCCTGTCATAACCTATTTGCGTAGTGCTATATTACTCTCGAGAAACTCAATATGAAAAGCGATGACCAAATCATTTGTTTCTGGCTTCTTTTTGGACTGAAGTCCTACTACTGCTTATTACTTCAAACGTCGCATCACTGAGCAAGCGATCGCCTAAAAACATTTCTACTTTCCAAGTTCCTGTAGGAGCAGTTGAACCAACTGTGTAGCGGCAATAGGTATTCCAGACAGATGTACTAATCTGTTTAGTTTGGTAGCGATTTTGGTGAGCCATCCTTCCCCTCGGATCATACCAGTTACAAGAAAGGGAGAGTTTGTTTCCCACAGGAGCCTCCGCCAAGGTTACTCGGTAGAATAATTCTGAACTGGCTTGGCGAGAAACAGTGTTAATCTGACTACCATTATCTTGCCTTAGAGTAATTCGGTCTTGTTGAGCCAAAATGTGGGCAAGGGTTTGTTGTCGGTGCTGTACCCAGAAAATACTACCAGCGATCGCTAAAGTTAGGGCAATAGCTACAGCGCTAATTCGCCACAGATTACGCCGCTTTTGTACAGTTAGAGCTTCTCGCCGTCGCAACTGTATCATGGCATCTTCGAGCAACTCTGGCTGCAAATTTAATTCTGCCAGGATATCCCGAACTTCTGCTATATCCAATTCTTCCTGCTGACGTTGAGACAAACGCTCAACTTCGGCGACAATCTGTGTCAGTTGCGATTGACTTAACCGTTGTTCCATCCCTAGCTGCATCTCCACAGGGGAAAAGGTGAATTAAATTGCACATATTGTCGGGGCGGGTTTTGTATTAAGATTGTTCCAGATGGGTTAAAGGTGACCCTAAACCCGCCCCTACAGCAATTGACTTTGAATCTAACGCTGAAGAGAGCGGGGGTCAAGGGCATCACGAAGACCATCCCCTAGCAAATTAAATGCTAACACTGTCAGGATAATCAACAGCGCTGGAGGCCAAATCAACCAGGGTTGTAGCACTAAAATTGAGGCATTGGTAGCTATAGATAGTAGATTACCCCAGGAGGGGTCAGGTTGCTGAATGCCTAATCCAATTAAACTCAGCACCGATTCTGCCACGATAAAGCTAGGAATGGCTAGAGTTGCCGAAATAATTACATAGGTTACTGTTTGGGGCAAAACATGGCGAACGATAATGTAGAAGGGTTTAGCACCCATAGCTTTGGCTGCCTGGACAAATTCCTGCTCTTTAATTGATAATACCTGTCCCCGAATTACCCTGGCTAATCCTGCCCAACTGATAAAAGAGGTAATCACGACAATCAATAAAAACCGCTGGGCGCTAGTCAATCCTGGTGGTAGTACCGCAGCCAAAGCTACCAAGAGATAAATACCAGGAATTGTCATTAAAACTTCTGCTGCCCGCATCAAGATCCCATCTACCCAGCCACCGAAGTAACCAGACATGCCACCAACTAATAAGCCGAGGGGAAAAGAGATGGCAATTCCCACTAAACCAATGCTAAGGCTGATGCGACCACCATATACCAAACGACTAAATTGATCACGGGCCTGCTCATCAGTACCTAATATATTAATTGTACCTTCACCAACTGTGCCAAATAGGTGTAATTTTGTGGGTATGAGCCAAAAGATTTTGTATTCTCGGCCTTGAGCAAATAACCTAATGGGTGAAGGTTTTTCTTGATCAACAATCAATTCGCGATCGCCAGTTTCCAGGCTGGTAGGTCCTTGGGTTGTTGGGTAAACATGAGGGCCAATAAATTGTCCTGTTTGCTGATTACGCCAGTAAATCTGGGTAGGTGGCAGCAGGGAACCATCTGGTTGGGATGTATAGGGGTCATAGGGAGCGACAAAGTCAGCAGCAATGACAGTCAAGTAGAAAGTAAGTAGCAGTAATGCTCCTAAACGGGCAAGGGGATTTTTTTTTAGTTTCTGCCACCAATTCATAAGTTTTCGTCAAGTTACTGAGTGATTTATAGAGTTCTCGCATCTGTGAGATACATCTTCCATTCCCAATTCCCAATTCCCAATTCCCAATTCCCAATTCTCAATTCCCTTCTCAAGAGCTCAGCTGTTGGGCTAACTCTTTGGAGTCCCCCTCCGATACTTCATGTTCAACCACAAACACATTGGAGTAGAGATTAGCTTCTATTTGTTGACCTTGCTGTGTCAGAGACAGGTAGCGCAGAGCATCCTTAATATAAGGATAAACTCCATGCCAGTAAAATTTAGGATAGTTGCGCCTTAGTTCTCCAGGATGGCGGTATCCTAGAATTTTGTTCACTCCGGTTTCTTCAAACTCGTGGTACAAAGCACCTATTTTCTTGAGATAGCGGGGGTCACACATTTGACCAATCAAATTAGAGGCACGGATCAAGCCAGGGTAGTTAACCGTATCTTTATGATCTCCCTCGTGGGGCACTGGAAAACGAGTTAGTTCAATATTGCGTTTGATGTATTCAGCATCAATTATTTTATGGCCACCAAAGCGCTCATCAATAAATAATTTTGCCCGGTCTACATGATAAGGAGTTAAAGCTGCATCAGTAGCTCCTGGGGGCAAATGAACCATTTCTTCATCTTTCCCTGTCGCGTAAAGTCTTTCCGGTTCCTGATCTTCGCGACATACTCCCTTAACATAACCGATTTCATGACACACCAGAGAAATAATAAAATGTAACCAGTCGTCTGGGGTAACTTTACCTTCTCTAATCTGTTTACAACGTAGAATTTCCTGTCCCACTAAGGCAACTAGGATTGAATGTTCGACATTGTGATAAAGGGCATCGCTGTTGGCAATATTTTCCATTGCCATATTTCCAGCCCAGGCAATAATCTCTTCGTAGTTTTTGTTCAGTCCTCCGTAAGTTCGGCTATAGCCTCCCCGAAGTTTTTGGACAAACGAATCGATCAAAATCTCAGTTGCGTTAAACATCCTTGATACTCACCCTTACTGAGTGCAATGTTTTTGAGAGCATTGCTGAATCGTGATAACAATACTGGAAAAGCCTGTTGCTGGTTAAACTTCTTTCCCCGAAATGCTTTGAATTCACTTTACCCCAGTCCATTGAAGGGCAAGGGCTTTACTGTGACCTCAGCGGTACAAAACTGTTACAATTCTTATATATTACAGATAATCGGTCAAAAGTTATACCTCCACTAAAATAGAAATTCCTCACAGTACAAGATGTTAACTTTTAGATACATACATCATATCTTCGTCGAGATACTCTTGCCAGTGATTAAATAGGGATTTCAGCTTCAGAAGCTACCTGGCTCCCAAATTCGCTACCGCAAAGGTTTATATATGGCTTGTTACGCTTTGTCGGACAAGGGGGACAAGGGGGACAAGGGGGACAATAGAAGATAAGGGAAATAATAGTTGTGGATTTGAGTATAATAGTATGTGACCGATGCGCGGGTGTAGTTCAGTGGTAGAACGTCAGCTTCCCAAGCTGAATGTCGTCGGTTCGAGTCCGATCATCCGCTTTGGAGTGGAAAACTGTCTCTACAGGGGAATGATGTTATTCTCTGCCAGATTACAAGTCAGACAGTCGTTGCTCAATATGCGATCGCAATTGGGATGAATGACTTTAGTACTGGCAGTCTGAATCAAATAATATAAACATGGTGAGGCTGTTTATGCCTCAGTGCCGCTGAGGTTCAGTAGCTTACCTTGAACCCACATTCCGCACCCTCAACTGTCACACTAGGAATTTTGGTTGTTTGGAGATTTTGCGCAAGCGATCGCACAACCGATCATGGACATTTTGGTATAAAAAGTTACCAAGAACAACCATAAATTACGAAAAAACCGATTGTGACAGTAGGAGGGTGCGGAATGTAGGCTTGAACAGACTCCAAGATAGAATCTCGGATGTAAGTACTAGCATTGAGAATCTCTACTCCAATCAGCTCTCCGGCTGCATTTAATTCAGCAGTAGCGATCTCTTTTCATGTGGATAGGTTGCAAGAAGAGGGTTTACCTATTAGGAAAATATAATATATGTGAACATGTCGTTTATGAAGCACGGTGAGCGAAATAAGACAACGCTAGTGTAGAGAGTGCTCGTATTCATCAATGCTTGTGGGAGAATTGTAGATATCATGTAAAATAGTACTTAAACACTCCAATTAATTAGAAATGTAACTTGATAATGCAGGATAACGACTATTTCCAACAACTTAAAAGTACCTTTCGCAAAATTGGTGAGGCATTTGATGCAGTAGAAGGTTCTCGTTTAATCCCTTCCTTCTCTACCATTACAGAAGAAGAATATATACCTGATCCTGAACAGAGAGAAGAGGAAAACCGGCTTAACCTTAAAGACACTTGGGTTCGAGCAGCAGAAACTAAACCCTCTAGTAGTTTTACCAAAGGCTTCTGCAATGCTAATAGTAATTTGAGTTTTAAATTTTTTGTAGATGGTTCAGTGCGTAGTGTTCGTGCTTTGGATGGAATTGAGGGAAATTTTGTTTATCCAATAGTGATTGGACAGATTGGTGCTGCAAGTGTTACAAGATCTCAAGAAACAAAACCGATAAAACATCTTTTAGACACAAATATAGTTTTACTTCTTCCCTTATCTAAATTATCTGATACTTTACGCAATAATTTAAATAGAAACTTAATTGGAACTACCCTTGAAAATAAATTATTCGACCCTTTGCATTGGCGTGATGCTAGTGGAAAAGATCACTATGATAATGAGAGAGATTATGGCAAATTGCGTTCAAGAGCATCAAGACGAGCAAAAGACTTAATGGCGGATATAGAGAAATCTGTCGTAGAAAAATGCGTTAAAAATCTTTCTGAAGACTCTGAACTGATTGCTGTTGATGGTTCTTTATTTAGTTTACACAAAGAAACCCAAATATCCAAAGATAAGCTACATCACGCAATAGGTATTAGTAAGTCTTTTTCAATGACGCCTTTAATTTTGATGGAAGAATATCTTAATCGTCAAGATTGTATTCGACAACTAATGAATTTAAAGGAAGGCGAAAGAACAGATGCGATAGAGTTACATATCGATCCAGATTGGGTTGTAAGTTGGTATCAACGGATTCGTCCACGAGAACAAGTTGAGTCACCACTTGATGGAATTGTTAAAGTAGATGTCTATCCTAATAACTATCCAGCCTGTAAATCACGGGATGATCGCAGAAAACTTAGTCAAAGTTCGGAGGACTGGAGTAACACTTGGGATATGATTGCTAAACTTATCTATAGTGAACGAATGCCAATCCCTTTTCACGAAGAACGTTGGCACGTTTTACTATATCCAGTTTATTGTAGTGAAAAGCTTTTGAAATCTTCTTTTCTTTCTATCGAAGTATTACACGGATTTTGTACTCAAATTCTTTCAGGTTTAGGATTCTAGGAAATGGCTATTGGCAAAACATCATCTACCCGTAATCAGACTAATACTTCTGATGAATTTTCTTTCTGGTTAGCATCTGACGAGAAGGTTAATCCTACAGATATTGTTGTAGTTAATAACTCTGATGGATCAAAAACTTATGGTCTAATTACTCGCATCGAGAACTTGTCTGATAGTGAATCTCACCTGGATAATTTTGTTTCTTATGACTTTGGTGATGCTACAACAATACCTCGAACATCAAGGCTTAGTACCAACGTAGCTAGATGCGTCGTTCTGAAAAATGACCAAAATAGCTATATGCCTGTTATTGGTGGTTGTAATGTAGATTTTGCAGATGAAAACGGTATTTTAGAAGCTTTAGGGATTGGTGAAGTTAAAGATGCCGATCCTAATTTTCTTCCTTTACCTGCTGGAGTAATTGAATTATCAAACGGTACACAAGCATCTGCAATTATTGATGCTCGTTATTTACTTGGTCCTGAGGGAGCGCACTTTAATATTAGTGGAATTTCAGGACTGGCTTCAAAAACATCATATGCCATGTTTCTCCTAAATGTGTTACTTCAACAATATGGTAATGATACTGCAGTCATTATATTTAATGTTAAACAAGACGATTTACTTTATCTTGACCAAAGTGTCAGTCAAATTACAGATGAAGAAAAGCAAGTATGGGAAAAGTTAGGTGCTAAGCCTAGTCCTTTCAATAATGTTTATCGTTTTTGCCCTCGTGGAATTCTAGGTCGTCACAGTTCGTTACAAACTGTATCCAATACATACTCATCAGAATCGCTAAATCATCAAAGATATTCCTATTCTTTAAATAATATAAAAGATAAAATTTCTTATCTTTTTACCGATGTTTTTAAAAGTGACACAAGAGGTGCACTTGAAGCTCTAATTTCTGATATAGAAGAAGACTTAATAGCTGGCAAATTATCATGTCATACTTTTGAGGATTTACTAAACCACTTTGCCCCGACAAAAGATAGAAGTGGTAAATGGAAAAATGTTAGTTATCACGGTCACACAGGCAGTACAATAGGTAAATTCCGTCGCTTACTGAAGTTTTTTGTTAAAACAGGTACTACAGGTCTTTTTTCTGACAACAAAGAGACTAACGATGTTTCTATAGCTCAGTATATTGATGTGATTCGTGAAGATCAAATATATGTCATTGATATTGCCAAACTTAATGATGTAGAAAGAAGTTTTGTTGTCGGTGATGTTGTTAACGAAGTACAGAGATTATTTTCACGAGATATAACTTACCGAGATATCGATCATAGAGTACGACAGCAAGCGTTTGAAAATATCCATCCAGATGATTTAGATGATCCAGTAGAGCCACTGAAGAAACTAATTTTCTTTGTTGATGAACTTAATAAATATGCACCTTCAGGTAGAGAAATTACTCCAATCTTGCGCAATCTGTTAGAAATCACAGAACGTGGACGTTCTCTAGGTGTTATTCTAATGGGAGTAGAACAATTTGCCAGTGATATTCACCCTCGTGTTGTCGGTAACTGTAGTAACAAAGTTTACGGACGTTCAGATTCAACGGAACTAAGCGATCAAGCTTATCGCCATATTCCCAACGACTTAAAATCGCTAATAACCCGCCTTGACAAAGGTAAGCTCTTATTACAGCATCCCTTATATCGTCAACCCGTTCAAATTCGTTTCCCAAAACCAGTTTATCGTCAACCTTCAAGCCAACCGCCAAAGTCTAACGAAAATACAGAGGAAAAGTAATAATGGATAATAGCGGCACAGGTAGTAGTAGATGTTGTAGGAGAAAAAGTTTAATTGAACTCTTGGAATCTCGCTACTACAAAAAATTTCTGCCGCTAATTTATAAGCAAACCTATGCTGAACGGGTTTTACGAGGATGTCCTGAGAATCTCCGAATATGGAAGAGTAGCTCTGATAAAACTTTAATTAGCCTTCCACCTCCACCCAAAATTAAAGATGTTCCTCATGCTAAACCTGAAAGACTGGGGAGAGTCATCAAGCAACTGGCAGAATGCTACCGAAAAGATTTAAGAGGTAAAATTGCCCTGGCGAATGAAGTGATTAAGACATTACTTAATGCGACAGACAAAGTTGCTGTAGCTTTTAGTGGTGGGCGAGATAGCTTAGTTGCTCTACATTTAACTCTGAAAATCAAGCCAGATATACCGGTAATCTTTGTTAATACTGGTATCGAGTTCCCAGAGTCTCTAAAATATATTCGACAATTAAAAAAAGATTGGAATCTAAATCTTTACGAAGCTAAAGCAAATGTTGATTTTTGGAAACTTACAGAAGAACAAGGTATTCCTGTTGCTGGTAGAGGAAATACAACGTTTATGCGGGAGCTATCACAAAAAGCCGATGTAAAGCTTTCTAACTCTTGCTGTCGTCGATCGGACGCGCGTCGTGTAGGGCACGCGTGT
>JAAHHL010000870.1 GCA_010672185.1 Caldora sp. SIO3E6
GACCGGCTAATAGCTCAAGTCATCTAAAGATGACTCATATCAATCGGCTCAAACATCTTCAGTCCACTTTAAGTGGACTTGAGCTATTAGCAAGGAACTTAAGTTCCTTGTGAGGCATGAGTCTTGCATTAAGTTGACACTAATGATTGCTGTCTTCCCTTGCATCCTCCTGCCACCTGCCACCCATTGGTGACAAGTTAAAGGGTGGTGCATTTTGTCAACTCCCATATATGGTGTTTGGGGGCTAAAAAAGACCATATATATGGAAATACCCAAGGGTTAAGGAAAATTGTATTCTTCTTCCTCTGCTCCTCTGCTCCTCCGCTCCTCCGCTCCTCCGCTCCTCCGCTCCCTTGACAACGGCATTTTTGCCTTAACTTGTCACCAATGCCTGCCACCTGCCTCCTAGTTATACCACACCGAATCTACTGTAGGTTGGGAAGAGACGGCATTTTTCTGGCTAACTAGAGCCTCTTGGTAGTAACCTAACTTTTCTAGTAACTTAGCTCGATTAGACCAGGTAAGGCAGTTGTTGGGGTTAATTGCCAAGGCTTTATCGAAGTTGCTTAGAGCCTCCTGATAGCGACCTAATTCTTCTAGTAATTCACCTCGGTCAGACCAAGTCACGTCATCGTCGGGTTTAATGGCCAAAACCTGGTCAAAACTCTTCAGTGCTTCTTGGTCGCAACCCATTTCCCAAAGCAAACTGCTCTGTTCTTTCCATACGTACAAGCTATCTGGTCGAATTTCCAGAGTTTTCTGGTAACTTGCTAATGCTTCATCATAACGCTCTAGTTGGTATAAAGCAAAGCTACGGTCCCACCAAATATAGTAATCATCTGATTTTAACTGGAGGGCTTGGTCAAAGCTCAGTAGCGAGGCTTCATAGTCCTCCAAAACTTCTAACTCGACTTCTCCCCGCTTATACCAGGCTAAGTAGTCCTCAGGTTTGCACTCTATCGCTTTGTTGAGGCTATCAAGGGCTTCTTCCTGGCGATTTAAGTATCTACACTCCAACCCCAAAATAAGACCTCGGTGATACCAAGCTTCATAAAAGTTCGGTTCAATGGCTAAAGCTTGGTCAAATTTAGCCACCGCTGCTTGACATTCCCCAACCTCTTGATAACGCAATCCTTGGTGGAAAAAGAACTGTGCGTGAGAATCTAGTGTCTGGCTCATCGCATTTCCCTGATCTAAAGATGGATGTTTAGATCTTCAGCACTATCCCCTATTCCATCCGGATGAATTCTTACTATCGAGAAACAGGAGGCAGGAGGCTCCGAGGCTCCGAGGCAGGAGGCGAGGAAGGAGGAAGGAGGTAGAAGGTAGGAAGGAAATAGTGTTTTTCCTGTTCAATTGGGGGCGCGAAGCGCTCCTCAGGAGCTCTTGCTGAAACTAAAAATGAAAAGGGAAGTCGGAATTCTTTGATATGACTAGTTTCTGGCTTCTTTTTAGGTAGAAAAAACTCTTATTCCTCCTGCCTCGGAGCCTCCTGCCTTCTAATGCTTGTTACTTCAAAAGCTGTTTTTTATCAATAAATTAACTGTTGTGCCACTCCCTTAAGACATACCTATATTGGTATAGTCTTCTGTTGAGAAATCACCGAAACGAACAGCAATTACTCAATTATTTATTTACAAAAAAAAATATTTCAGAGATTTGCGTAAACAGCCAAATCTTTCTTGATTAATAAATAGAGCAACCAAAAACAGCACAGAGGAAAATATAAGGAGAAAAAAATGGACGACTTTATAGTTGGCAATGCTGGTAACGATTCCCTCGATGGTGGTTCCGGTAATGATACTCTACTAGGTCAAGGGGGAGCAGATACCTTAATTGGTGGTAGTGGTAATGATTTCCTCGACTCTGATACCTTAGGAACCCTTGATACCATTGGTGATCTACTTGATGGTGGTTCGGGCAACGATACACTTCGGGGTGAAGCTGGTAACGACACTCTAATCGGTGGTTCTGGAACCGATAACACCAATGGTGGTGCTGGTAACGACATCGTAATTGACGACGATTTTGTTAATTTTGACATTCACAATGGTGGTTCTGGCATTGATACCATCGATTACTCTAATGTCACATTTGCTCCAGGTGCGGTAACCATTAACCTGGCGACGGCAACCACCTCTGTAGCTGGTGGTAATACGGAAACTATTCTCAACTTCGAGAATGTTGAGGGTTCTCAAGGCAGTGAGACAATTATCGGCTCTAGTGTCGCTAACAGACTTGATGGTAATGGTGGTAATGACACCATCAATGGTGGTGCTGGTAACGATACCATTAACGGTGGTACTGGTAATGACTCCCTAGATGGCGGTACCGGTAATGACTCCCTCAATGGTGGTTCTGGTAATGATACTCTACTAGGTCAAGGGGGAGCAGATACCTTGATTGGTGGTAGTGGTAATGATTTCCTCGACTCTGATACCTTAGGAACCCTTGATACCATTGGTGACTTCCTCGATGGTGGTTCCGGCAATGACACACTGCAGGGTGAAGCTGGTAACGATACTCTACTCGGCGGTTCCGGCAATGACATTGTCAATGGCGGTGCTGGTAATGACTCCCTCGATGGTGGTTCCGGCAACGACTCCTTGAATGGTGGTTCAGGTAATGATACTCTACTAGGTCAAGGAGGAGCAGATACCTTGATTGGTGGTAGTGGTAATGACTTCCTCGACTCTGATACCTTAGGAACCCTTGATACCATTGGTGACTTTCTCGATGGCGGTTCCGGCAATGACACACTTCGAGGCGAGGCTGGTGACGATACTCTACTGGGTGGTTCCGGCAATGACAATCTCAATGGTGGTTCTGGTAATGACTCCCTCGATGGTGGTTCCGGCAACGACTTCCTCAATGGTGGTTCCGGTAATGATACCCTACTCGGTCAAGGGGGAGCAGATACCTTAATTGGTGGTAGTGGTAATGATTTCCTCGACTCTGATACCTTAGGAACCCTCGATACCATTGGTGACTTACTCGATGGTGGTTCCGGCAATGACACAATTCAGGGTGAAGCTGGTAACGATACTTTACTCGGCGGTTCCGGCAATGATATTCTCAATGGCGGTGCTGGTAATGATTCCCTCGATGGTGGTGCTGGCAACGACTCCCTCAATGGTGGCTCCGGTAATGATACTCTACTCGGTCAAGGGGGAGCAGATACCTTGATTGGTGGTAGTGGTAATGATTTCCTCGACTCCGACACTTTAGGAACCCTTGATACCATTGGTGACCTTCTTGATGGCGGTTCCGGCAATGACACACTTCGGGGTGAAGCTGGTAACGATACTCTAATCGGTGGTTCCGGCAATGACAATCTCAATGGCGGTGCTGGTAATGATATTATCAATGGCGGTTCTGGAAGCGACACCACCAATGGTGGCGCTGGTAACGATACTGTAATTGACGACGATTTTGTGAATTTTGACGTTCACAATGGTGGCTCTGGTATCGACACCATCGATTACTCTAATGTCACATTTTCTCCAGGTGCGGTAACCATTAACCTGGCGACGGCAACCACCTCTGTAGCTGGTGGTAATACGGAAACTATTCTCAACTTCGAGAATGTGGAAGGTTCTCAGGGTAGTGAGACAATTATCGGCTCTAGTGTCGCCAACAGACTTGATGGTAATGGTGGGAATGACACCATCAATGGTGGTGCTGGTAACGATACCATTAACGGTGGTACTGGTAATGACTCCCTCGATGGTGGTTCCGGCAACGACTCCCTTGATGGTGGTTCCGCGTG
>JAAHHL010000871.1 GCA_010672185.1 Caldora sp. SIO3E6
GCTCAAAAACCTGGCATCGACCCGGAAAATCCCTGGGTAACTTTGGGGGATACAGCGGATAAATGCTGCATTCCTTCTTACTTATTACTTGTTACTTGTTACTTGTTACTTATTCAGCAGACCCTAATTACGTGCTTAGCAACCCCTGGTTCTCTGGGGTCGAAGCTCTCCTGTTCAGAGGGACCTGTAGGATTGGCTCTGTGAGTTTTGCCATAGTGACCAATGCGATACCAGTCTGAAGTCCATTCCCACCTTAACAAGAAAAGTAATTTCTAGTCACCAACAGCTGAGTGGATTCGGCTGAGAAGATTGGTGATATCAGTAAGAGGAGAAATACTCGCAGAAAAAGGAGGCTGACTGGGAGGATATTTCTTAAACGTCTTCATAAAGTCCTGAACAACCGACGTTATAGGCTGAATAAGATAGGCACGACGAACCCACCAATCATCGTAATTACTAGAATCTGTGTCTGCCCGCTCGTAAGGATCTCGGCGCAAGTGAAAGATCTTGGGAATCCGCAGTTCATCAAATTCCTCTCGCCAGACATCAAATTTATGGGCTCGTTGTTCCAGGTAGACAATTTTCCAATCCTCATAACGAACCCCAGGGAGTTGCCCCTCATCATTGAAGTAGATGAACAGATTACGAGGTCCTTTCAGGTAAGTGGAGTCCTGTTTGGCAAGATAGGTGGAGTTATCTTTCGTTACGTTGGTCAGATAATCGAGTTGGTTGTATCCATCCAAATGAACTCCGCACAGATTGGAAACTGGTAAGCCTCTCATATCCCGATATTCTGGACAATCATCTGCCAGAAACTCTTTAAGATCGGGTATACCAACTGCTGCCATCAATGTTGGTACCCAATCCAAGTGGGAGAAAATCTCATGGGAAACCACTCCTTCGTTAAAATGACCAGGCCAACGCACTAAGGTGGGAATTCGGTAAGCACCTTCCCAGTTGGTGTTTTTCTCGCTGCGGAAAGGACTTATTGCTCCGTCTGGCCATTGGTTGTAATGGGGTCCGTTGTCAGTAGTGTAGATGATGATCGTATTGTCACTAATGCCTAAATCATCCACTAAATCAAGCAGTTCTCCCACATGACCATCATGTTCCACCATCCCATCTCCATAGAAGTCTTGGCCAGTAACGCCTTTTGACTCCTCCTTGAGATGAGTATATATATGCATACGGGTGGAGTTAAACCAGGTAAAGAAAGGTTTATCTTCAGCTACCGCATTGCTAATGAACTCCTTGGTGCGGTTTGTAACATCATCGTCAATGGTTTTCATCCGCTCAATGTTGAGGGGGCCTGTATCTACACAGGTTTGATTACCCCACTCCTCAAAGCGATCAACCATTTCTGGGTCATTAACCACATCTTCAGGATCAAAAAGCCCAGGCTGATCCCCGGCATAACAGTGCAGAACACCACGGGGGCCATATGCCTTTCGATAAGACTGGTTCCCATCCTCACCAAATATTTCCAGTTCATCAGAAGGATAATCCACATTCTCTGGCTCTTCTTCCGCATTCAGGTGATAGAGGTTGCCATAGAATTCGTCAAACCCATGAAGGGTTGGCAAAAATGGGTTTAGATCGCCTAGGTGGTTTTTACCAAACTGCCCTGTAGTGTAGCCCAGAGGCTTCAACATTTCTGCCAAAGTGGGATCGTCATCCTGGATGCCAAAAGTTGCGCCGGGAAAACCAACTTTAAGCAAACCAGTGCGCAAACCACTTTGCCCGGTGATAAAAGCGCCTCGACCTGCTGTGCAGCTTTGCTCACCATAGTAGTCTGTGAACCTGATGCCTTCATTGGCAATCCGATCAATATTGGGTGTTTCATAGCCCACAATGCCTTCTCCATAGGCACTCACATTGGTTAGACCAATGTCGTCGCCCATAATGACCAAAATGTTAGGGAGACTGCTCTGGGCAAATGCAGCGGAGGTCGGAAATATCGGTATTATTCCCGACAGGAAAAGTAACAGGGACATAAGCACTGTAGTCCCTGATTTTATCAATTTCTTCATCAAGTAAGAAATTCCTTAAGTGAGTAGATTGCAAAGTTTTATTCAGATTACCAAACCAACAAAGCATGGCAAGCAAAGTACTTGCTACGGAACATCTGCTCCCTTGCGTTAAGCCGTGTTGTCACTGTAAAATCTGAATAAATACTTTCTCCTAGAGTAAGCTCCCTAGCAGTTAAAGACAACCTATAAAGTTAATATCTTCGGTCACCTAAATTAGTAATTTATATAGACAAATACATAGGGTTTAGGCATTGACATAAAAATTAAAATGTGTATATAGGTTTTTTATACTTGTGAAGGGGCAAGGGGGAGAAAATACAATTTTTCTGGCTCCTTGGTTTTTTCTATATATAGCGTTTATTTTGCTTCTAAACACTACATATAGTACTTGACAAAATACATGCTCCTTTAACTTGTCACCAATGCCTAACACCTATCTCAAGAAAGAAAGTTAGGATTTATTCTCCCAAAACCAATTAATCACCTCCCCTTGATTTTCTGCCTCACCTGAGCTAAATTAAAACTAACACGCAATAGTAAAAAGGCAGGAAAATGAACAAAAAAACCCACGTCGGCACCACAGAAGCATCCTTCATGCTTGGCCTCTCTGAAGCCAGAGTCCGCCGCCTTCTGGGTCAAGGGCGAATCAAAGGTGCCACTAAGCAAGGTCGGGTCTGGATGATTCCCCTATATAAAGGAATGCCGGTAGTCATCGCCGGACGCAGAGGTCCGAAAGGTACTTGGTATAAGCGCCCTAGACAAGTGGAAACCTGTGTTGTGATTAACCGGAGAACTATTGCCAGCAATGCCAAGAATAATCAAAATGAGCCGCCGATTGTGGTAAAACAAGGCAAACATAACTATCAATGCCATCAATTAGATATCAAAGGCCCCTGTCGCCTGGTCTATACGCCCCACAGTCCAGGACCCTGCAATGCTCGCTTGTGGATTGAAGCTGCTGCCCATGTGCCCATGGTTAGGAGAAGTTTTTAGCGAAAGAAACTGGCTAATGGCTAATGGCTAATGGCTAATGGCTAATGGCTAATGGCTAATGGTGATAAAAAGGCAGAAGGCAGAGGGCAGAGGGCAGAAGGAAGGAAGAAGGAATGAAGCATTTATACCAGTTTCGAGCACTTGCTTCCCCAAGTTGGTGCAAGAAAATTGAATCTTTTTGTTTAAAAACCTTGCACTTCTACTTGGAAATCATCATGAACTCTTTACTTATTACTTATTACTCTTGAGAAACTAAAAATGACAACAAGATGCCTGAGTTGCTTGATATGACTAGTTTCTAACCTTATTTTTAGGCAAGAAAAACTCTTGTTCCTCCTGCCTCCTGCCTCCTGCCTCCTGCCTTCTAATGCTCATTACTCATTTTTAGATGTGTCGCGCCAGTAGTGGCATGACTCAACCCGTCCCGACAAAAACCTTAAGAAAATTGGATCAATTTTGGTTATTTTGCCTTAAAATAACTCTTAGGGTGTATGGCAAATAGTATTTTAAATGCTACTCCATCCAAATATGAAATGCTAGTAAGTGGGTGTGTATGCAGTTCAGCAAAGCCTTTGCCACAGGCTAGGTAAAAGGCTCCTAGGGAAGCTGACTGGTTACTTATTTTCTTTGGCGACGCAGCAAAACTTCGCGCGTTCCACATGGACGAGACATGGTCGCGCGACAGGGGTCAGGGGGTCCTCAGTCGATCCGCGCCGATTGGGGTGTCAGAGAACCCGGCCCAA
>JAAHHL010000872.1 GCA_010672185.1 Caldora sp. SIO3E6
TGCTCCTCCAGTCTCTGAGTGAGCCGTTTCTCAGCGAAGGATTATTGCTGAGATAGAGAAGCTATGGCTGCAATAATAAGTTTGCGTAATATTTACGCAAACTATTATCTTTTTGTCCAAAGTCCAAAACTCAAAGCGACCATCACTTATTGTCCCATTACCACAGAGGTAATGCTTAAAGCAGCTGAACTTTGGGCCGAAGCACGTAACAGAGGCAAACCAACAGCAGACCCCAATGCTCTTGATGGGGATGTGATTCTAGCGGCTCAGGCTAAATTGTTAACAGATCGAGGAAATGAGGTTATAATTGCTACGACAAATGTCTCTCACTTATCTCAATTCGTTGATGCCCGTGAATGGCGACTAATTCAGTAGGATATCGATTATGGAACTGGTATCTTGCCAGTTAGGCTCTTAAAAAACACGAGGTAGAATCTTATCAATCATAGTAATTTCCATTTTTGGATATGTGCGATCGCCTACGACACCAGCTTGCGCGATCGCATACAATCACATTCAGTTTCTAGGGGGTTGGGCGTAGCATTTGGATTGGTATACTTGGGTATGTAGGCTTAAATTATCGCCCAAATGCTACGCCCCTACAGCCTGGTAATATCAATTCCGGTTGCATCGGAATGATAAAAAATCTGGCTTTTTGGTTAGAAAACATAGATACTGGCGGGCGCAAGCATTGCGCCCCTACCAGAATGAATATTATCCCAATGTAGCCGGAATTGATATAATAGCTAAAAGCTCTTAACGCAAACGACATCCCCGTTGAGATGTAGCCGATGGCATCTGAGCGACCAAAATCACCTCTCCCTCTTCTGTCACTACCCACCCCGTCGCTTCCACAATTCGCTCCGGTGACTCTGGGGGATTCTCTGCTAAATCCCTTGGTGGTTGCAGGTCTTCCCAAATGGTGATGCTGTCTAGGGATTCGTAAGGATTAGTGGGCAAGCCTTGTCTGCCAACACTGTGGAACTGAGCAGGAGACTGACTGCTAACTGATGGACAAATTGATTGCACTTCCTCCTCAGCAAAATCAATCGGCAAATTAAACTCGGGGGTATCTTGGGTATTGATTTCTTCCGCACCGTCAATTCCTACCTCCGACCTAGCTGTCAAGTCACTTTCAGGAGTACGACGATCCTGAAACTGCCGGAAAGCAAAAACACCAGCAGCTTTAACGAAGATATTGCCTCCTTGTCCCTCAAAGGCGTTGGCAACTACATCGCTGTTTTCCGAAAGGAAGGCAAGGACAAAACCACCAGCGTCAATGTTGATGTTACCACCATTAGCAATACCGAAGGCTTCGGCCACAATCTCGCTATTGTGACGCAGAATAATTGAGTTTACGACTTTTAACCTGATGTTACCACCTTCGGCAGCAGTAGTTGTCGCCCTGAGGCTACCTTGATTGGTTAAAGAGATCGACTCAGCAGTTACTTCTAGGTCACCGGAAATGCCTGTGCCACTGCCACTAACTGTTATTTGACCTCCGTTTTGAACGGTTAAGTCACCGGTTTTAATGTTAATACCTCTCGCATCACCAGCACCGCGACTATCAAAGAACAAGCCACTGGCAAATTGATTGTTAGGTGAAGTACCACTGACTTCTACCGACTCGGAGGCATTAACCTCCAAAACCCCACCCCTTCCCTCTGCAGAAGTGGCGGCAGATACCTGTCCTCCATCTTGGATAAGCAATCTACTAGTATCAATGGTTAACTCCCCAGCATCACCAGCACCGGAGGAGTCGAAAAATAAGCGACTAACATTGTTACCATCAGCAGAAGTACCAATCACTTCCACTGACTCAGAAGCATTCACATCTAAAGTTCCACCTTGTCCAGTGTTAGAGGTAGCTGCGGATACTCTTCCCCCATCTTGAACCAGTAATCTACGAGTACCAATAGTTAACTGTCCCGCATTACCAGCACCGGAGGAGTCGAAAAATAGGCTACTAACATTGTTACCATCAGCAGAAGTACCAATTACTTCCACCGACTCAGTGGCATTAACCTCTAAAGTTCCACCTTGTCCAGTGCTAGAAGTAGCTGCGGAGACTCTTCCCCCATCTTGTACCAGCAATCGGCTAGTATTAATGATCAATTCCCCGGCATCACCAGCACCGGAGGAGTCAAAAAATAAGCTACTAACATTGTTACCATCAACCGAAGTACCAATTACTTCCACTGACTCAGTGGCATCAACCATCAAAGTCCCTGCCAATCCTGAACTAGAGGTATCAGCTGATACTTCTCCTCCGTCTTGTACCTTGAGCTTGGTAGTAAAAACGTTCAGATCCCCAGCATCCCCAGTACCGCGAGTAAAAGCAGTTAACCTACTAGGGTCACCATTAGCTGCAACACCAACTATTTCCACCAAATCCGAGGCATTGACAGTTACAATCCCTCCCTGACCCTCCCCAGTAGTTGCACCTGTTACTTGACCCCCATTATTGATGGAGAGGACTCTAGCAGTAATATTAAGATCACCAGCATCTCCAGTAGCATTATCAGGGAATATAATTGGCCTATCGAAAATAAACTGTCCTGTGGGAATTCTGGCATCAGCAGCATTGCCAGAAGCAGCCGTGATTCTTGCCTGCTCATCCACCCTCAAAACATCCGTGACAATCCTCAAGTCTCCACCATTCCCAGCACCGAGAGCCTGAACAGACAGACCACTAGGAAAACCATTGGGGGCAGTACCTTTTAGTTCTACCAGTTCCCGAGCGTTGATACTCAAACGCCCTCCCTGACCTTCTCCTAAGCTTGCAGCGGATACCCCTGCTCCATTCTGGGCAGTTAACCGTCCTGTGTTAATCAATAGCTCTCCACCATCCCCAGTGCCAAAAGTATCTGTAGATAGGCCGCCGGGAATCGTCCCATCGGCTGAGATGCCGCTGAGTAGTATTGATTCAGCATTTACTGTCAAAGATCCACCTTGACCTGAACTAAAAGAAGTAGCTCCTATGATTGCTCCATCTCTGACAATTAACTGCCCTGTGTTAACTGTTAAGTTTCCGGCATTGCCAGCGTTGATGCCATCATCAGTAGTAACTGTAAACAAGTAACTAGAGACTGTCTGACCAAATGAACCAATTCCTGTTCCTGCAACTTCCAGCGAATCGGAGGCATTCACCAATAAATTTCCCCCCTGACCTTGACCTCTGGTGGAAGCAGATATCTGCGCTCCATCTTTGACCAGCAGCCGTTCGGTAATTATCGTTATGTCTCCAGCGCCAGAGTCTTTGCCGCCTCTTGCCTCTGTGAGGAAGCCACCACGACCAGAATTTACTCTGGTACCAATCAGTTCGATATCGGCAGCTTCTACGGTTAAATTTCCCCCCTTGCCATTACCAGAATTCCGAGAAACCAGTAGAGCCCCATCGTGGAGAGCCAGTGATTCTGCCCTGAGTTTGACCTCGCCAGCATTACCCTCTGATCCGCTGTTCGCTTGGCTGCCAATGTAACCTCCTCGAGCAAAAAAGGCTCTATTCTGGACATCAATCGTCACATTGCCAGCATTTGCCTTGCCATTGGTAGTAGTAGCCACTCGAATGTCATCAGTCAAGGTCAGGGAATCTGCCGTGATCTCTATGTTACCCGCAGTTAAACCAGGTATATCAATAAAGCTGGTGCTCAATATCCCGCTGTTGTTGGCAGAGATAGTCCCTCCACTGTTGAAGGTGAGATTACCCCCTAATCGGCCACTAGTTTGAACGAGAGAGCCCGGATTAAGAGTAATATCGTTTTA
>JAAHHL010000873.1 GCA_010672185.1 Caldora sp. SIO3E6
ACTGATCAGTTTTTTCATCGACTTTACCTAAATACGTCCCAATGCCGATAGAACTCATCAACAGTTGATTGTATTCTCTAAAGTGAGTAGCTGCACAGTTTTGGTGCTGACGATAATTATCTGTACCAATGGCAGTTGCCTGACCTAAGATTGGCATATTTGTTATTTATTGTTTGTTGTTTGTTGTTTTATCGAGCTTTGCTGCTGCGCACCTAAGCGCAAGCATCCCCGTTGGGTATTGCTTTGCAAATGCTCACTATGCTACGCCAAGAGAATTGCTTCCCCATTTCTCTTGTCTTTGACTTTGACTATACAATCGTATCAGTAATTTACTAAATAGATATTCTTTCTAGTTATGTTATACTTACTTTAAGTATACTTACTCAATATTGAATGCAACTATATGACGTTATTTGGAAAGAGCAATTTATTGAAAAACTTGCAGTTAAACACGGTGTAACAACCGATGAGGTTGAGCAGGTTTTGTTTTCCTACCCTCATATTCGTAAAGCCAAAAAGGGACGAATAAAAGGGGAAGATTTATACGCTGCTTACGGCCAAACTGATGCGGGGAGATATCTGATTATCTTCTTTATTCGCAAGAATCAAACCTCAGCATTGCCAATTTCAGCAAGAAATATGACTGAATCAGAGCGAAAATACTATGAGCGACAAACTTAAAGCAGTCGAGCCAATTCCTGAAGAGTTTGCTAGTTACGAAGCAGCAGCAGAATTCTGGGATACTCATGACACAACCGACTACTTAGATGATTTTGAAACCGTCTTATCAGAGGCACAGTTACAGCAACGACATTTTGAAGTTGAAATTGATGAAGACCTAATGCAGGTTTTGTATCAGCAATCTCACCAACAAGGTATTGCTGTTAGTCAGTTGGTAAACAATATGCTTAGAGAAATACTAGTGGCGTGACACAGCAACAATGTGGAAGACGAAGTAATAAGCGTCTAACGGCGCGGGGTGTAGTGGCGCGACACAGCTAAAATGGTGGGTTAGAAACGGGTTTTGAAGTAATAAGTAATAAGTAATAAGTAATAAGTAAGACACAAGAAAAACTTATCATATCGGTTATAATGCCTATAAATCTAGATTTTTCCCCTATCTCCCCAGCTTCCTTAGCTCCCTCAGCTCCCTCAGCTTCCTCAGCTTCCTCAGCTCCCTAAACTACCATTTTAGGTGTGTCAGTCCAGTAGGGTGTAGGGTGTAGGGTGTCGGGTCGAATCCTGCGCCGCAATGGATGAAACTAACACATTTTGGATGAAACTAACACATTTTGTTGGAAAATCTCAAATCATTGAGGAAAGGGGCTTTCCGGCTCCCCCTTCCCTTGCAGGGAAGGGGGTTGGGGGGTTAGGTTAAAAGGTTATGGACAAAGGGTGAAAAGTCTTACCAATTAAGCAATTGAGCAAAGTGGGGGGCTCACCATTTCTCAATTCGACCTTCTCCATTCGACCTTCTTACTCCGCTCCTTCTATGGGTGCAAAGCCTTGCCGTTGAATATTCTCGGTAATTGTCCGAGGTTCAAGGAATTGTAGCAAGTAATCCGGTCCTCCTGCTTTCGAGCCAACCCCAGAAAGCTTAAATCCACCAAAGGGTTGCCGTGAGACAATGGAGCCGGTAATCGTGCGATTGATATAAAGATTACCTACTTCAAATTCTGTTGTTACCCTGTCAATATGGGAAGGAGTACGGGAGTACAAACCACCGGTTAGGGCATAGTTGGTACTATTGGCAATCTTGAGTGCTTCCTCAAAATCCTTAGCTCGAATTACTGCTACCACAGGACCAAAAATTTCTTCCTGGGCAATCTTGGCATCCGGTGCAACATTGGTAAAGATAGTTGGTCCAATAAAGTAACCTGTTTCTGGTACAGGCATTTCTAAAGCGACAGTGGCTTCCTGACGTCCTTGCTCAATATACTCCCGAATGCGATCGCGGGCTGTAGCATCGACGACTGGACCTACTTGGGTACTAGGAAGTTCTGCTGGACCAATGTTAAGCGATCGCGTCGTTTCTACCAAGCGTTTGACGAAAGTATCATAAATCGGCTCTAGTACAATTGCCCGGGAACAAGCAGAACATTTTTGTCCACTGTAGCCAAAGGCTGACTTTACTACCCCAGCTACTGCTTGGTCAAGGTCCGCACTTTCATCTACAATAATCCCATTCTTACCCCCCATTTCCGCAATTACTCGCTTGAGGTGTTTTTGCCCTGGTTGTAACTTGGCTGCTTCAGCATAAATGCGGCAACCGACTTCCTGGGAACCAGTAAAAGCAATTAGGTGAACTTCTGGATGCTGTACTAGATATTCCCCGACAGTAGAACCTTTCCCTGGCACATATTGAAATACTCCTTTGGGTATCCCCGCTTCCAGCAAAATTTCAGTAATTTTGGCAGCAATTACCGAGGAGGGAGCAGCGGGTTTGAGTAAGGCACAATTTCCTGTAACTAAGGCTGCTACAGTCATCCCCGTAGCGATGGCAATAGGGAAATTCCAAGGAGAAATTACTACTGCTATACCTTTTGGGTGGTAGACATAGCGATTATTTTCTCCCGCTAGGTCATAATTGTAACCCGGTTCTAGCCGTTCCATTTCCTCTGCATAGTAACGGCAGAAGTCGATGGCTTCGGAAACTTCTGCATCCGCTTCCCTTAAGGCTTTACCTACTTCCAGGGATACCCAAGCCGATAATTCTGCACGCCGTTGTACCATCAAGTCAGCTGCTTTCCTTAAGATACCAGCTCTTTGCTTAACTGGTGTTTGTTGCCAACTCGGGAATGCTTCTTTAGCCGCTTGCAGTGCTTTCTCTGCTTGTTCAACGGAAATTTGCCCAATCTTACCAATTATTTCGCTGGGATTGGTAGGGTTAAGGGAATCTACAACTTCAGCTGTTTGGGTATATTCACCATTAATTAAAGGTAAATAAGTCTTACCGAAGGAAGCACGAACCTGAGTATAAGCTTGTTGCGCTTCCTTTCTTGCTGCCTCCTCCGCATAATCTGTATCAGCAGCGTTAAGAAATGGTTGTTTGTTGTTTGTTGTTTGTTGTTTGTTGTTTGTTTCGGAAGGGGAGATGAGTCGATTTAACTCCTCCTTGTCTTCCTTGTCCCCCTTGTCTCCTCCCGCCACCGGTGGTGCAATCAACTCCTCAACTGGCTTATCTTCCAAACTTTGTCGGAGGAAAGAACTATTTGCCGTATTTTCCAGCAAACGCCGAATCAGGTAAGCCATTCCTGGTAATAGTTCCCCATAAGGAGCATATACCCGCACTCGATGTCCCTGCTTAACTAAGGCTTTGGCTAGTTGATCCCCCATACCGTAGAGGACTTGCATTTCAAAGCGGCGGCGAGGGATATTAAGTTTTTCTGCTATAGCTATGGCACGAGCTTGCGATCGCACGTTGTGACTACCTATGGCAGCATAGAGATACTGGTGGTTTTCTAGCAACACCTGAGTCATTTGTTCAAAATTGGCATCAGTAGCTGCTTTTTCGTTATAAACTGGCTGAGGCCAATCTTGCTGCAAGGCGTGGATGGTTTCTTGGTCCCAATAGGCTCCTTTTACTAGGCGTACTGTTATGGGGTAACCCCGTTCCTTTGCCCAAGCAATCAACTCCCGCAAGTCTTGTAGACTATCCCGTAGATAACCTTGCAGGGTAACACCAATATCTGTGCGTCCGCGAAATTCTTCTTCCATCAACAGTTCTTTGATAATGGAGAGGGTCATATCCTTATAAGAAA
>JAAHHL010000874.1 GCA_010672185.1 Caldora sp. SIO3E6
AATGCTCCTGTCGCTGGCTCTTTTTACTGTTAATCAGGTAGGGTAACGCTACCCGCTAAGAGAGAAAGTAGAACGTCTCGAAAGCATCAATTGGCAATGGTTGTGGCTTAAGTTGACACCAATGACCGACGTGCGCCCTCAACCGACTATTGCTACTGACTGAATATTATCCAGGTAAGCCAAGCAATAGTTACAATATTGTGTAATCATCTCCTGATAGACTGCAACTATGAAGCAAGAAGCTGTAACTATTTGCATTCCTGCTGATTTGCTTGAACAAGCAAGGCAGTTTCGAGAAGGCAGTGAGTCTTTTAACGATATGATTGTCGAAGCGATCGCTAGCGAGGTACAAAGAAGGCGATCGCTAGCAGCACATCAGTGTATTGTGGCTCGTAGTGCTGAAGTACAAGCCAAAACAGGAATTCAACCAAGCTCTGTGAAATTGATTCGTCAGCTTCGAGTTGGTGAGGGAAGGCGTGACTAAGTGCATTGATACTAGTGTTTGGATTCCTTATTTAGATATTTTGTATCCAGAACAAACCTCAAATTGGTAATCGTCGCAGTCGGTAACGACTATCATCGACTGTGATAATTGCACCTTCTGCCAAATCTTCTTCACACTCAGGCAAGACCGCCAGCAATCTTGACCCAACACTTACAGGATTTGTCTTCTTCACGCGAAAGATGATAACACTAGGCAGGGAAGCAGAATTTGCCGCCAATATATCACCAAAATCCAAGTCAAAAGTTAAAACAATACGATCCTCTTGCTTTGCTTTTTCCAGAATTAAAGCATCTAGAAGCCTCTCTAATCCTTCTTCGTAAAGATGTACTGTATTATATCCCTGTTGACGCAGTAATTGAACAGTTAAAGGAGAAACACCCATATCTGCTAAAAACTTCATGCTGCACTTCCATTAAAGGGACGAACTTGCTCACTAGCCAAAAACGCTGCATAAAGAAGACTAGCTTGAATATCTTCTGCTTCTAGATAGGGATAAGCTTCAAGGATTTCGCTTATATTCATTCCGTTGGCTACTAAACTCAGTACTAGAGACACTGTAATCCTCATTCCTCTAATACAAGCCCGTCCTCCCATTATTTGGGGATCAAAGGTAATGCGTTCAAATATCAACTGCTCATCTGTCATAGCTAACACTTCGCTTTATTACTGTAGTATAACTACTTTACCGTTGCTACTAACTTGACCTCAAATTGGGTGTCTTGTGTAATTATCTCCATAACTTGTAAGGGATAACCTCTGTTCTTGACAATTTGCTTAGCTTTAACTTTAGCTTGATTTGCTGAAGCAAATTTAATCGCTCCTTGCCAGTGAGGACACCAATCTAACCTTTCCATACCTCCCAATGACTCCAAAGACGCTAAGTAATTATTGGTCTTAGGTTCTAATAGTACGTACTGGGATTGGTTAGTAGTGCTATGGCTAATATTCTGCTCTTGGAGGTGACGTTTTTGTTTCAGCTTGGCAGCACGACCCATAAGAAAACCTCTTAATATTTTGGATAGATGGTGAATGTTAGACTTGAGAGAGGCTGCTAATGAATATTAGTATAGTAGATAACAAAGTTCGCATCGAGCTGGAATGGTATGAGCAACTGTGGGCTTTTCACTTGAGTAACACTTTGGAGATTCCCTTGGCTCATATTGCTCATGTTACGACAGATGAGCCTCCTAGTAGCTGGGCAGAAATCCGTGCCCCTGGTACTTGTGTTCCAGGATTGATTAAAGCTGGCACCTACTACACTTCTAGAGGTAGAGAATTCTGGTATGTTACCCAAGACAAAGATTACTTGGTCTTAGAACTACAGGATGAACCATTCAAAAAAATTATTCTGACTCTAAGCGAAAACCAACTATGGACAGAACGAATTACTGAGAGTCAAGCTTTGTTTCAATGTGACTCTTGAGCAAGGAGGCTCCGAGGCAGGGGTTGAGGAAAAAAAGGGGTGGGGAGTGTGGGGAGTGTGGGAGGTGTGGGTAGATAGAAATATAAAGAAGAACTTATGATTTTTTGAACACTTAGGCTATAAATCCCACGCCCTATTTCACTTCACCCGGAGGCAGGAAGCAGAAGATAGGAATTATCTCTGGCTAAATAATGATTGCTCATAAACCACTCCTTATGCAAAGCTATTGAGTTGTGATTGGTCTGATTTTGTTCAATTGCTAACCAACTAAGATGTCTGGAACTCTACTCTATCCTCGATTCTAAACCAACTATGACTGATTCAATTCGTTTCCTGATGTGCTCTCCCGACAAATATGATGTGGATTATGTGATTAATCCGTGGATGGAGGGAAATATTCACAAATCATCCCGCGATCGCGCTCTAGAGCAGTGGCAAAAACTTTGCTACATTATCAAGGAACATGCCGTGGTTGATTTAGTAGAACCTCAATCCGGTTGGCCGGATATGGTATTTACTGCCAATGCCGGTTTAGTTTTGGGGAAAAATGTAGTACTTAGCCGTTTCCTGCACAAGGAACGTCAAGGGGAGGAACCTTATTTCAACACCTGGTTCGAGGACAAAGGCTATACTGTGTATGAACTGCCCAAAGACCTACCTTTTGAAGGAGCTGGTGATGCCCTCTTTGATCGGGAAGGGCGCTGGTTATGGGCAGGCTATGGCTTCCGCTCAGAACTAGATTCCCATCCTTACTTAGCGAAATGGTTGGATATCGAAGTGGTTTCCCTGCGGCTGATGGATGAGCGGTTCTATCACCTGGATACTTGCTTCTGTCCCCTCACTGGCGGCTATTTACTCTACTACCCACCAGCTTTTGACTCCTACTCCAACCGCTTGATTGAGATGCGGGTTCCCCCAGAAAAGCGGATTGCGATCGAGGAAACTGATGCCGTAAATTTTGCTTGCAATACGGTCAATATTGACCAAATTGTGGTAATGAATAAAGCCAGCGATGAACTTAAGCAACGCCTTGAAGCAGTTGGCATGACAGTAATTGAGACACCACTGACGGAATTTCTGAAAGCCGGTGGCGCTGCTAAATGTTTGACTCTCAGGGTAACTGAACCGGTACGTACCGAAGTCCATGCTAGTATACCAGTAGAAAGCCGGAGTATTCGCTTAGCAGGACATCTCTTAGACTCTGGCATTATCAGCAGAGCGATCGATTTAATTGTGGAAACTGGAGGTAGTTTCCAGGTACTCAATTTTGATTTGGGAGAACAACGGCAAAGTACTTCCACCGCTGAGTTGAAAGTATCGGCTCCTGATCATCAGGTGATGGAAGAGATCATGACTCAGCTCATCGATTTGGGTGCAGTGGCTCCTCCCCAAGAGGTTTGTGATACTAACTTGGAAACCGTTACCCAAGATGGTGTGGCTCCGGATGACTTTTATGTGAGTACTATCTACCCTACGGAAGTGCGGGTTCATTGCGAGTGGGTGAAGGTGCAAAATCAGCGCATGGATGCAACTATTGTTGTTACAGAAACTGATAGTGGACTAGTCGCTAAGTGCAAACTCCTCCGAGACGTCAAAGTTGGGGAACAGGTAGTTGTTGGTGTGGAAGGTATCCGCACGATACGTAAGCCGGAGTCCCACGAGCAACGCAATAAGAAGGAATTCAGCTTTATGGGAGCTGGTGTTTCTAGTGAACGCCGGGTAGAACTGGTGGTTGAACAAATTGCTTGGGAAATGCGCCAAATTCGGGACCAAGGAGGCAAAGTTATTGTCACAGCAGGTCCGGTGGTGATTCACACTGGTGGTTCTCAA
>JAAHHL010000875.1 GCA_010672185.1 Caldora sp. SIO3E6
CAATTTTTGACCTAACCCCCCAGCCCCCTTCCCTGCAAGGGAAGGGGGAGCCGGAAAGCCCCTCTCCTCTTAGGGGAGGGGTTTGGGGAGGGGTCAGACCCCCCAGTTGATTCGCCCACAGTATCATTAATTCCACGGTGGTTTTGGAGCTTGTTGAGAATGGTGCAAGATGTGAGTTATATCAAGTTCGGTTGAATACTTACACTTCGGTGGCAATAAGGCAGAGGCAGAAGGGAAGAAAGAAGGTTGCAAGGTAGAAAGGAATCATCACTGTTTATCCGAACTTGATATTACAGGGCAATCTATTAGCAGTAGATTAGACGGAAACAGGTAGAAACAAAATTACCTTTCCTTGTCGAGCGTTCCTTGAAGCGATGCATTACCTTGGTTGTTAGAATCTCATACTAAATCCGATGAGAGCTAGACCACACATAAGTCAACGACGAAAATCCTGTAGGGACGTTTCATGAAACGTCTCTACAATGTGAGCATAACGGGTTTGTGTATACCGGATTTGGTATCACCTGGCTTCCAAAACCTGTTTAGCAGTCAGTTCCAGTTCAGGAAAAATTCGAGAAACAATCCGCTGATTACCAGTGAATTCAGTTGCCTGATACCTACCATTGATCAACAGCAGTACAGTAACTAACCGTGCTTGAGGGTCAACAATCCAGTATTCAGGAATACCCCGTTGCTCATACTGTTGTCGCTTCTCAATGTAATCACGTTTGTAGTTTTCATCTTTTTGATTGCGGTAAGGGCTGACTACCTCAACAACTAACCGTGGGGGAGGCATATTGAGAGTGATAGTGCATCGTTTTTCAGGCTCGATGAGATGCTCTTCCCTAATCACCACTAAATCAGGAAAGCGGTTTTGTGTTTTTCCAATTACTTGCAGCTCACAACAATTGGTAGGAAAGACTAAGCGTCGCTCAACCATTTGGGCTAATTCATACATTAGCCATAGGGACATCCAGATATTTCTTTTTGACTCTGGGGGCATTGGTATTAGCTCCCCATCACATAGTTCATAACGGTTATCTGTGCCATCGTCATATTCGAGATATTGCTCAAAGGTCAATTTTACGGTTGTGTGGGTCATTTACCTTCTCCCTGTTTGTGGATTCAGTAAGCAATTCTTTAGCCTAGTTTGGGTGAGCATCCATCGATGAGAGCCAGTGCTGAAAAAGTTTTTGATGTTTTTTATTCGTTGATTTAATTACTCTCCCATCCTCTATTCGCTTTTTTGTGAATGGTGCTCAGATATCATCTGTTTCCACTCTTCCACTTTTTTTAGGCTTTCAATTTCCTTGTAAATACCATCTTTGATGAAGTCGCTACATAGACTGCTGATAGAGCGTCCAGTTACTTTTGCCATTTGTTGCAACAAGTCATATAAATCATCAGGAATAACAACGCTGGTTTGAGCCATATTACCTAGATTGAAGCAAATATAGCTTTATTATCGTTGGTATTTGGGTGATTTTCCAACCATATTTAATATAATAGTTGATATGTCAACCATATGTCAACCACATGTCAACTACTATAGTAAATGTAAATCACCAGTGCCATGACTGCAAAGCACTGTCAATACATGCAATGAATAAAATAGCTGTAACCATTGATATCTAAGAATTTCAGGATTTTGAACAAGGATGCCATTACTGCCTTATCCGCAAAGATACCAGACATCTCTCTCCCTCAGCTCCCTCAGCTCCCTCAGCTCCCTCAGCTCTCTCACCTCTTCCCTCCCCCAACTTGAGGCAAACTACGAGCAATAACCACCAGATTATCACCGAGCATTACTGGTTGATTCTTAGGAGGATTGACTATAGTTTCTCGGTTACCATTGGCTTGTCGTTCTATTGCCAGCAGGATGGTATCAAACTCATCTTTAAGTAACTGGGAAACTTCCCAAAACGCCATACCCAGCCACTGTTCCGGTAAAGGTATATTATAAAATTGGTTACCAATCTGCACAGTAAGTAACTCTGCTAACACATCCACCGAACCCTGGTTCCGAACTGAGGTAGCAATCAGGTGACTTGCCAACTCAGCAGCAACAATTACATCCTCAACTCCCGCTACTCGCAGTTGCACATTATTTTTCCGATCCAGAAGTTGAGCACAGGTGTAGATCCCTGGATGTAGCTTTTCAATCGTCAAAGCTGCTAAAACTGTTCTTGCATCCCGGTCCTGATCACTGCGAGGATGGGTAGCATCTGCCAGTAAAATTGCCCGTGCAGCATGATAAATCCCGACACTCTCCAACACATCAATAATTGTATAGTCACCAATTTTGAAGTAAAGTTGGGAAAGATCGATACGCTTGAGTTCGTGTTCCGGTGTTTCAGTGAATTCAGCTACGACAACAATGGGATAATGCCTCATGCTCGGATCGGCATGAAGCTCTTCAATAATCAGATGTCCACTACGGTTCCAGCCGCAGATGACAATGTGGTTGCGCAGTTCATCTAGTTCCAAATTTTTGACATCCATTACTATTTTGAGTCTTTGCATCATTACAGCAGAAACTACCCCTGTAAACACTGCAAACATAGTCAAACCCCCAATAATTACGATGAGGGTAATAAAACGTCCAGCAGTGGTTTGGGGTTCACCACCAATAGGTTCTCCCGATACCAAGGTAAAAAAGCTCCACCATAAAGCATCTGTTACAGAAGCAAATGCCTGATTATTTCTCCCCTCCAATAGGTAGATTGCCAAAGCACCGATAAGGATAATTAAGCCAACACTCAGAAAAACTCCAATTTGAGCACCTAGACTGGCGGCGAAAGGAGAAGAGACGCGATGCAGGTTCCGGTTCAACAGAATTGCCGCTCTCAGGAGTCTTAACATTCGTAACAGGCGTAATAGGCGAAAGGCTCGGAAGAAAGGTATTACGGCAATAATATCTACCCAGTAGTTGCGGAAGAAGCGGCGTTTCTTGCGGGCGACAAAATAGCGAATAGCTAGCTCAGTAATAAATATCCCCGTTAACAAATCTTGAGTAAGATAAACCAGCTCATACTTGACCCCTGCACCTTCAAGAGCAACTTCTGCAATCACCAGAATCACTGCCAGTAGAATCAACACAGTGAGCACCAACTCAGTTTGGGGAGCATGAATAAAGCGATCGAGGCGAGACTTGAGGGTCTTTTGATGGCTCATGGGTTGAGTAAAAGGGAAGATATAATTTAAGGATATGGGAGCTAATCGAGGAAACTGTAATGAATGATGATAATAAATTCGCTTTGCTAGTAATCGGACTACCCCTTGGTGGACTAGTTTATTGTGGCTTAGGAGTAGCGATGATGATGTTTAGTCCAACGGTACGAGAACATCCTTTAGTTTCTGGCACATTATTTTTACTAATTCCCTTAGCGATCGCTGCCTCTATTTGGATCAGAGCTTCTGCTAAAGCCTATCAATCTCATCAATAAGCTGAAAGGCAAGAGGGAACAGGGAATAGGGAATAGGGAATAGGCAACAGGAGAGCCTTATTTATCGTTTTTATTAGATGTCACCAGTCAGAATTAAATATACCAATTCTAAATTCTAAATTCTAAATTCTAAATTCATGTTGAAACCTGCTCTTAAAACCGGTATTTTGATAGCTTTATCAAGTATCTTAGCGTTGAGTTCTCTTGGTTGTGGTAACAATGATACGGATACTGCTAATTTGTAACGGATTTCAGAAGGCGCTCTAGCTGCGCTTTCGACTGGTCGTTCAGGCGCCCCGGATCAACGGA